>JAYVNK010000001.1:0-7978 GCA_043758475.1 Comamonadaceae bacterium
CATGAAAGCGTGCTTTCACCCCCATGCCGGCGTTGCAAAGCCTCGCCATAGCCACAGCGATGTCTGCGTTTTGCGCCTAGGCCTGGGCGCGAAATCACCTCTTTCATTTTGTTCCTCTACTTGGGTGTCTGGGTACTAGTTTCAGCACAGCAGCCCGCAGTTCAGCGCACCGGCACGACCGACCGCCTGATGGCCAATTTGGCCTAATTCCAGCCCGCGTCCACCTTGAACTCCTGCGCCGTGCACATGGCCGCGTCGGCTGACGCCAAAAACAGCACCCTGTGGGCCACGTCACTGGCTTGCAGCTTGTCGGGCAGGCACTGATTGCGTTTGATGGCTTCTTCACCCTCGGCATTCAGCCATAGCTTGACTTGCCGTTCGGTCATGACCCAGCCGGGCGAAACGGTGTTGACCCGAATCCGGTGCGGCCCCAGGCTGCCCGCCAAGCCGCGTGTGAGTCCGTTGACCGACGACTTGGCGATGGCGTAAAGCGGAAATTCGCTGCCCTTTACGCAAAGGCTTCAACCATTTCAGCACCGATCCCGCTGCCGCCGCCGGTAATGAAGACCCGCATGCCCCGCAGGCTGGGGAACTGCGCCAATCTGGATGGGGACGGGGCTGCAAGTGAAGGTGTTGCCATGGATTGCGGTGCGCTGGTTTTAAACCGCCCAGTTTAAACAGGACAGGTCGGATTTAACCCCGTCCCCCGTCGCCGTCCGTACAAGCTGGATCAACACCAGAAAGGACGTTCTCCATGCGACACCTCAATCCCCTCACCGCGCTCCAGCACCTCAAACAATACCGGTGCGCACTTGGCCGAGGCGCTTCCGCTCTTGCGGTGGCCATCGCCGCCCACAGCCCTGCCCAAGCCTTCTGCGGCTTCTACGCCGGCAAGGCCGACGCCAGTCTGTTCAACGAAGCCAGCCAGGTGGTGATGGCGCGCGATGGCAAACGCACGGTGATCTCGATGTTGAACGACTACAAGGGGCCGTTGAGCGAGTTTGCACTGGTCGTGCCCACGCCGACCGCCCTGCAAAAAGGCCAGGTGCGCGTGGCCGACAGGCTGACGTTTGAGCGGCTGGATGCCTACAGCAGCCCGCGCCTGGCGGAGTACCACGACAACGACCCCTGCCAGGTCAATTTCAGCTGGGGACGTGAAGCGCTTGAGCGCCGCCGTTACGACTCATTTCCCATGTCCGCGCCTGCACCCGCTGCTGCCGGACGCGCCATGAACGAAATGGCGCGTGACAAAGCGCTGGGCGTGACGATCGAGGCCCAGTACACGCTTGAGGAATACGACATCGTCAGCCTGTCGGCCACGCAGTCAGACGGGCTGGAAACCTGGCTGGCCGAGAACGGCTACCAGCTGCCCAAAGGCGCCAGCACGGCGCTGCGGCCTTACATCAACCAGGGCATGAAGTTTTTTGTAGCCAAGGTCAATTTGAAGGAGCAGCAGAAGACCGGCTACACCACGCTGCGCCCCTTGCAGTTTGCGTTTGAGAGCGACAAGTTCATGCTGCCCATGCGCCTGGGCATGCTGAACGCCGCACCCGACAAACCGCAAGATTTGATTGTTTACCTGCTGACCAAAGACGGCCGCGTGGAGAGCAGCAACTACCGAACCGTGAAGCTGCCCGCCAATGTGAACTTGCCGCATTTCATCAAACCCAAGTTTCAGGCGTTTTACAAGTCACTGTTTGACCATGAAGCCATCAAGGAAGCGCATCGCGTGGTCTTCACCGAGTACTTTTGGGACATGGCCTGGTGCGACCCGTGCGCGGCCAACCCCCTGAGTGCACAGGAGCTGCGCAATGCGGGCGTGTTCTGGACCGGTGGCGACGCGGACGAGACCTTCAGGCAGATGAATACGCCTGCCACCAACGCGCCGCTGGCCCAGCAGCGCAGGATGGTGCCTTCCATTAATGGCGGCGCGCAGCCTGTGGTGCTGACGCGCCTGCACGTTCGCTACACCGCTAACACCTTCCCCGAAGACCTGATGTTCACGCAGACCAAAGACCGGCAGAACTGGCAGACGCGCTATGTAGTTCAAAACCCGTATGAAGGCAGCGTAGCGCAGTGCAGCGCCAAGGTGGGCCAGATGGATTGCGAGGCGATGTGCAGGCCGCGCGTGGCACAGTGGCTCAATGCGCCGCCCTTCCCCTACGGAGGCCAAAGCAGTGGCGGCAATGACGTCAAACCCATCTTCCGTGACCGCGATCCCAGCGTCTTGCAACGCGATTGCGTATCGGCCTGCGCGGCGTCCAAGCAAGCGGGTGTGGACGCCGCCAGCCGCTACTACCAGGCCGAGCTGCCGCGCCGCCTCAACGCTGAAAAGCAGACGCTGGCCCGCTTGACCGGCTGGCGCATGAACGAGATTGACGCGTTGCCGGGGGCTTTGCGGTTTTCAGGGGTTGCATCGCCCGGTGACACCCCGCCTTCTTACCCCATACTCCCCACATCACCCGGCAGAGCAGAAAAGCCGTGGTGGGATCAACTGTTCAGGACCGGCATCGGCACACCGGCGAAGCAGGCGAATTCGAGGGTCGCCCCATGAATACTATTAATTCAGTAGCTGCTTATGCATATATCACAAGGGCTAGAGGCCTATTTGACCCCCTATTTCGCCTTCAATGGCAGCATTTGGACGCGCGCTGGTTCCAAATCGTGTTTCTCGCCAGTTTTCTGGCCCTGGGCGCACTGGCGCGTGACTTTGCGCTCACGCCAGTGCACGTGTTGCTAACCTTTGGCAGCGCCCTGCTCACCCAGGCGGCGTGGCAGTGGGGGCTGGACCTGCCGGGCAAGAGGAAGTGGGGCGGCTACCTGAGCGCCATCATCACCAGCTTTGGCATCTGCATTTTGGTGCGGGCCGAAAACGACTGGGTGCACCCGCTGCTGGCGTGTGTGGCGATGAGCAGCAAATATCTGATTCGCGGTGGCCCAACTTCATGCAAAAGCCACTTGCTCAACCCGGCCAATCTGGCGGCGTTTGCTGCCTTTGCCTGGGTGCCAGGCGCCTGGCTCAGCCCCGGCCAATGGGGCTCGACAAGCCTGGCGACGCTGTGGTTTTTGGCACTGGGTGGCTTAGTCACGCAGCGCATCAGCCGCTGGGATGTATCCTTAAGTTTTCTGGCGGCCTGGGCCGCACTGCTGGCGCTGCGCCTGTACATGCTGGACTACGCATGGAACCCCGGTGCCGCCATGTGGCTGCAGCAGGCCAGCAATGGCGCGGTGCTGCTGTTTGCCTTCTTCATGATCTCTGACCCCATGACCACGCCGCAGCGGCGCGGGGCACGCGTCGCCTACGCCATCGCCGTCGCCCTGCTGGCGTTCGGCTGGCAGTATTGGCTGTTCAAGCCGCACGGGCTAATCGTGATCCTGTTTCTGGCAAGCTGGACGGTACCGCTTTGGAATCGCATGTGGCCGCAAAAGCGGTTTGATTGGGGCCGCGCAGCCGTTACCATAGGAGGAACTAACCGGGAAACTTGATGCCCATCATCACCAACATCGAAGACTTGCGCGTATTGGCGCAAAAACGCGTGCCGCGCATGTTTTACGACTATGCCGATTCTGGCTCGTGGACTGAGGGTACCTACCGCGCCAACGAGTCGGATTTTCAGCGCATCAAGCTGCGCCAGCGGGTGGCGGTGAACATGGAAAACCGCAGCACGCGCAGCACCATGATCGGCCAGAGCGTCGCCATGCCGGTGGCGATAGCGCCGACCGGGCTGACGGGCATGCAGCACGCCGATGGGGAAATCCTGGCCGCTCGCGCCGCCGAGAAATTTGGCGTGCCATTTACTTTGTCGACTATGAGCATCTGCTCGATTGAAGACATCGCGGCCCACACCAAAGCACCGTTCTGGTTTCAGCTGTACGTGATGAAAGACCGCGACTTCATCGAGCGCCTGATTGACCGCGCCAAGGCCGCCAATTGCTCGGCGCTGGTCATCACGCTGGATTTGCAGATCATTGGCCAGCGCCACAAAGACCTCAAAAACGGCCTGAGCGCACCGCCCAAGTTGACGCTGGCCAACCTGGTCAACATTGCCACCAAACCGGGCTGGGCGCTGGGCATGCTGGGCACCAAACGCCGTGGTTTTGGCAACATCGTCGGCCATGTGAAAGGCGTGGAAAACATGGGCTCGCTGTCTGAATGGACGGCCAAGCAGTTTGACCCGGCGCTCAACTGGGGCGA
Source organism: Comamonadaceae bacterium (assembly GCA_043758475.1). Lineage (GTDB taxonomy): Bacteria > Pseudomonadota > Gammaproteobacteria > Burkholderiales > Burkholderiaceae_C > JANYCG01. The sequence goes on from JAYVNK010000001.1 coordinate 4,196, forward strand.
TGTGCAATGGATCAAAAAGCGCTGGGGCGGCAAGATCATCCTCAAAGGCATTCAAGACCCGGAAGACGCGCGGCTGGCGGTCAACAGCGGCGCGGACGCTCTGATTGTCTCCAACCACGGCGGCCGCCAGCTTGATGGCGCGCAGTCGTCCATTGGCGCACTGCCCGCGATTGTGGACGCGGTGGGCAGCCAGATTGAGGTGCACATGGATGGCGGCATCCGCAGCGGGCAGGACGTGCTGAAGGCCCGTGCGCTCGGTGCGCGCGGCACCTACATCGGCCGCCCATTCCTCTACGGCCTTGGCGCCATGGGCGAAGCCGGGGTGACCAAGGTGCTGGAGATCATCCACAAAGAGCTGGATCTGACCATGGCGTTTTGTGGTCGCACGGACATCAATGCGGTGGACAAGGGCATCTTGCTCCCTGGGACGTTTTAGACCACCTGTCCACAGCCCATGGACCTGTGCGGTGCACAGTTGACGTTTAACTTCCTGTCACAAACCCGTGCTGACCTGCTACGCTTGAAGCCAGTCCTTCAAACAAGCCTGCCTGGTTGCAAATGCCCGAATTTGTTCGACGTTTTATCGCCCTGTTCATTGGCATCGCCACTGGCGTCTTGACTTGTGTATTTGCCACGCTGTGTTTTGCGCAAGATGCGCAGCCGCTTGGCAATGACGCAGCTGCCGCGCTTAACCAGGGCAACCTGGCCCATGGGCGCAAGGACGTTGCAGCGGCTCGCCGGCATTACCTGCGGGCGCAGCAGTTGGCAGGCAGCCTCACACCCGTAAGCGCCAGCGCCAGCTTGAACTTGATCCGCACCGGGCCGTCTCTGGGCAAGCTCCAGACCCTGACCGTCTTGTATGACGAGATTGCGGGCAACCCCGCGACGCAGACAGACGCCACCCTCTACCTGAACCTGGGCCACCAAGCCGCCAGCCTGGGCAGCGCAGGCTTGCCGCTGGCCTGGCGCAGCCTGGACCGGGCGCGGGCACTCAGCGCACCGCAGCCGGGCCAGCGCCCGTATCTTGAAGCGCTTGACGCTCTGGCCCAGCTCTATGAAGACCAGCAGCGCTACCCGGAGGCATTGCGCCTGTCGCAGCAGGCGCTGGGGCCGCTGCGTGCGGATGTTCAGCGCAAAAATGGCGACCTGCACGTGGCGCTGGAATGGCGGCAAGGCCGCGTGTTGCGCGCCCTGGGGCAAAACGCGCAGGCGTTGGGGGCTTACCAGCGCGCCGTCAACCAACTCGAAATATTGCGGCCTGATGTTCCGATTGAAGACGCCGACGGCCGCTCGTCTTACCGCACCACGTTTGAGCCGGTGTATCTGGGTCTGGTCGATGGCCTTCTCAAAGCGGTGGACACTTCACCCGTTGCACAGCACGACGCGCTGCTGCGCCAGGCGCGCGATGCGGTGGAGCTGGTCAAGCAGACCGAGCTGCAAGATTATCTGGGCGACCGCTGCGTGGTGGACGCCGTGAAGGGCGGCAGCGCCACCGTCATTCCGCCCCGCACAGCGGTGCTGTACCCCATCATGTTCGCCGACCGGCTGGAACTGCTGCTGGAAACCAACCGCGGCATCACGCGCTTCACCACACCAGTGTCGGGGCCGCAATTGCAAGGGACCGCCGACCTTCTGGTTCGCGAAATGCGCGGGCAGGGGATCAGTTTTCTGGCGCATGCCCGGCAACTGTACGACTGGGTGCTCAGACCGCTGGACACCGCACTGGCAGCCGGTGCCATTGACACGCTGGTGGTGATTCCCGATGCCAGCCTGCGCACGGTGCCCCTGGGCGCGCTGCATGACGGCACCCGGTTTGCCATTGAAAAATACGCCATCACCACCGCTACCGGTTTGTCGATGACCAACACCACGCCACCGTTGCGGCAGTCCATGACGGCGCTGGTGGCTGGCGCTTCAACCTTTGGCGGCGTGGTCGAGAAAATCGGCACCCGCCAGGCTGACGCGCTGCTGGACGCGGCTGCGTCAGCTTCCTCAGCACTCGCAGCAATGTCGGCAAGACCCCAGATCAGCAATGGGCGAACACTGCGCGCCATCGGAGCCAGAAATCTGGTCGTCACCGCCATCCCAGCCAGCCCGGCCCCCAACAAAAGCGATGCGCTGCGAAGCGCACTCGCACTGCCCGGCGTGACGCGGGAAATTCTGGCTTTGCAAGCCATCCTGCCCGGCACTGCATTGATAGACGCCGGGTTCACGGTGGACGCATTTCGTGCGGCGGCGGGCTCGGTGCAGTACCGCATCGTGCATGTGGCATCGCACGGGATTTTTGGCGGCAGTGCAGACTCCAGTTACATCCTGGCGTATGACGACCTGCTGACGCTTGACGGGCTGCAAAAAATGCTCTCGGGCGAGCAATTTCAGAAAAAACCCATCGAGATTTTGAGCCTGTCGGCCTGCGAGACCGCTGCCGGCAACGACCGCGCGCCGCTGGGCATCTCGGGTGCTGCCATGAAGGCGCGCGCCAAGAGCGTGCTGGGCACGCTGTGGCCAGTGGACGATGAAGCAGCGGTGAACGTGATGACGCAGTTCTACGCGGGTGTGGCGCTGCAAGGCCAGACCAAGGCACTGGCGTTGCAGCAGGCTCAGGTCCAACTGATCCGCAACCCGCAAATGGCGCATCCGTTTTTCTGGGCACCGTTTGCATTGATAGGGAACTGGCTGTGATGAAAATGCTTTTTTCTGTGTCTTTTGCGGTCACTGTGCTGCTGACCACCACCCTTGCATCCGCGCAGATTCGCACTGATGCCAGCCTGGGCCAGGCTGCAAGAACGCTGACTGGCCCCAATTACGCCATCCCGCAAACTCTGGGCAAACTCTCGGGCAACAACCTGTTCCACAGTTTCCAAACCTTCAATCTCGCCACCGGTGAGGCCGCCAATTTCAGCACCACCAGCCCCGCCATCGCTAACGTAATCAGCCGCGTCACGGGCGGCGATGCGTCCCAGATCAACGGCACGCTGAAACTTGCCGCGGCCAGCGGCGCGCCCGCGTTTTTCTTCATCAACCCGGCCGGTATCACCTTTGGTGCCGGGGCCAGCGTGGATGTGCCCGGCGCGCTGCATGTCAGCACGGCGAATTCGGTGAAGTTTGCCGATGGCCGCTTCCATGCGGACCTGAGTCAGGGCAGCACGCTGTCCAGCGCTGCGCCGGAGGCGTTTGGGTTTTTGGGGAACACGCGGGCCACCATTGGGGTCAAAGACGGTGCGGTGCTTCAGCCGCAAAAAGCGTTCCCCATCAGCATGGTGGCGGGCGATATTCTTCTGGACGGCGGCGGCTTTGGTGCCGGGGCAGGCGAAGTCCGCGCCATCGCAGTGGGTGCAGCGCAGGCTGATGTTGCACTGACGGGCCAGGGCGCACCCGTCACCGGCAACCTGGCGGTGATCAACAACGGCTTCATCACGTCCGCCAGCCTGGGCGCAACCGCCGCCGGCCAGATCACGGTGCGCGCAGGGGACGTTGTGGTGGATTCAAACGGCACCATTAAAAGTATCGGTGCACCGGCAGACGCCGGTGGCCCAGGCCGTATTGACATCCAGGCGAAGCAAGGCCTGCTGCTGTCCAACAGCGGGAACATCACGTCAGCCAACGCCAGCAGCAGCCCTGCGGGAGACATCGTCATCCAGGCCAACCGCTTCACCCTGGAGTCCGAAGGTTATGTTTACAGCAGCACCATGGCCGGCAGCGCAGGCCATGGTGCCCACATCGCCATGCACGCGACCGACGCTGCGTCCATCAACAACGCCAGCGTGTCGTCTGACGCTCGCT
>JAYVNK010000002.1:0-2531 GCA_043758475.1 Comamonadaceae bacterium
TCACCCACACGTCCATGTTTACTCGGGCGTCCATGTTTTCAGCGCGCCGTCGTCCAGCACCTTGATTTGATTTTCGACCGCTTGAAGCTGGTCGCGGCAAAACGCCAGCAGTTCGGCACCGCGCCGGTACCCGGTGAGCAGTTGCGCCAGCGGCATGTCGCCGGATTCCAGCTTGCCCACCAGGGCCTCCAGTTCCGCCAGCGCGGACTCAAAGCTGGCGGGCGGTTCGGCAGCAGGTGTTTTGGCGGGTGCTTTGACCATGGGATGTGCTGTGACCAAAGGCTCAATTTTAGGCTGTTCCGCAGCGCCATATGAAAGTGCACGCCGCTGTAGATTCTGGCAGCATCCCAGTGTCCAGCTGCGGCGGGCATCTTGTGGGCAACGCCTTGCATCGCAGACTCAGGCATCCACGTGGCTCATCGACAAAAAGCTCAAACGGCCAGCACCACGTCCAGCACCGCCAAGCGGGTGTTTTGACGCTCCAGCACGCTCATCGTCGGCACGCCCCAATCAGCTTCTTGCGCGTGGGTGATGCGCTTGCCCCTGCGCGGACTGTTGTAGGGTGCTGCGGCCAAAACGCTGTTATTGAACACTTCTGGCAAGTGGGCTTCTTTGGTCAGATGGGCGCGGTTGCCGATGTGCACCTTGAAGTGAATGTGGACGGCCCGCTCGACGTAAAACCCTGGGTAGATGCTGGAGTGTTCCTTGAATGTGAGTTTGTGGATGGTTGTCTGGGTACTAGTACCCAGACACCCACTGAGCGACCCGCGTGCCGAGCTCTTCGCCAGCGACGGTCGCGTAAGTGAAGTGCATGCCACCGTGGATGCGGGCGAGGCCTGCTTCGGCGTTGAACGCATCGACACCCGCGTAGGTGCGTGTCGTGTTGGTCACCCTGCTGTTCCAGGTGAAGGTGACGTTGGGGGTGCCGTAATAGCTCTTCAAGGCTTCGCCCACACTGCCGGATGTGCAGGAATGCGCGGCGGGGTAAGAACGGCCTTCGCCAGCGTCAGGCGCGCAAAGTTGCTGCGCGCGTCTGCAATCCCCTCGTGATTGGGTTGGTTTTCAAAGTAAAAGTAAGCCGCCATTGCGCCCAACCCCGAAACAAGGCCCAACAACGAACCCCAGTTTTGGACAAACTTGATGCGCCTTTTGCCCGCATAAGACGTCAATGTGGCAAACCACCCCGTCGCTTTTCCCCGGTCAAGCAACCAAACTACGCCGCCCAAGGCAAGGGCAAGGCTTACCGCGCCCACTACCTTGATCACGAAATCCATGCCTGGCCTCCTTGTACGTCTTGCTGCATTTCCAAAAAAGCTGCCCTGACCGCCGGGCTGGAATATTTAGCGGAATATAGCGTCAACGCCATCGCAATTTAGCCGGTTATAGGCGCTAGGGTTTCCCTATGTCGCAATTTGAGAAATCCCTGCATCAGCCCCCTTTTTCACGATGGTCGTTTTGTGGGCCCGATGCAATATCCAGTATCGGACTCTTCGCTGGTGAATTTCCGCTGGTGAAGACACTGTCCGACACATGAAGGAAACGATCTTGACAATTACCAAAAAGAAATTGGCAGTGGCAGCGCTTGGCATGGCGGTAGCCGGGCTGGCCATGGCGCAGGGAGCAGCCCCCAGCAACCTGGACAAACTCAAGCAAATGAAGGTGTCCAGCACCGACCTGAACATTCCGCTAGTACCTCAAACCGGTCCCAATGCGGACGCCATCCGTGAAAACCTGAAACGCGTGAAGCTGCCGCCAGGCTTCAAGATTGCGCTGTATGCCGTCGTGCCCGACGCGCGGCATATGGCTGTGGCACCGTTTACCAACATGCTGTTTGTCGGCACGCGAAAAACCACCGTGTGGGCGGTGACCAACCGAAACAGTGGCGAGACGGCAACCGAGGTGAAATCGTTTGCGCCATCACTCAAATTCAGCGTGCCCAACGGTGTCTGCTGGACCAAAGACGGGTTTTTGATCGTGGCAGAGCATAACCGTGTACTGAACTTTCCCGCTGCCGAGTTCTTCTACGAAAGCCCGGACGTGGCGGTGATCGAAGTGGCCGCCCAAGGCAAGCTGATTCCGGTTGAAGAAGAAAGCTACAACCACGGCGCGCGCACCTGCCGCGTGGGCAAAGACGGCATGCTCTACATCACGCTCGGCCAGCCGCACAACGTGCAGCCGCGCGACAAAATCAAGACCTATAACGACTGGGGTATTGGCGGCATCGTTCGCATGAACGCGTTTGACGGCAGCAAGCGCGAGGTCTACGCCACCGGTATCCGCAACTCGGTCGGAATGGACTTCAATCCGAAGAACAACGACCTTTGGTTTACCGACAACCAGACCGATGGCATGGGCGACCTGATTCCGGCCGGTGAAATCAACCGTGCCACCAAGGCGGGCCAGTTCTACGGCTACCCGTGGATTCAGGGCGAGACGCGCATCACCGAGCATGGCTATGACAAAGACCCGTTGCCGGCCAACATCACCAAAGCCGAGGTTTTGACGGAGGCGCATGCGGCCGATCTGGGTAT
>JAYVNK010000003.1:0-7945 GCA_043758475.1 Comamonadaceae bacterium
TGTTCACTATGGAAAGGGGCTACAGCCTTAATTGACCCTCCTTGCAAGGCAATATTGGGGCTCAGGTGCACATGCAGGCCTGGGTCGAGGGGATCGCCCGACGCAGCGTGTTCGGCATCGGCACAGGCGGGGCTATCGCGCAACTGGCAAATCTTCCAGCTGGTGTTGTCCCACACCTGGTGCAGGTCTTGCAGTTGGGCGGTGAAGACGGCTTTGGCATCGCGCCAGACTTGCACCTGGCCGACGCCCGCCGCGATTGGGGAACCACTCGGTCGGGTTTTGCCAATGAAGTGGCTGTGCTTGCTCAGGCCATGCTCGCGCAGCGTCTGCATGACCTCGTTACGCTGCGCGGTGCGCACTTGCAGTACCACGCCGAGCTCCTCGCTGAACAGCGCCTTGAGCGTGAGTTCTTCCCGCCGCGCGCTCACCTGCCCCGCCCAGTTTTTGCTGTCGCCATATTCGGCGTGGCTGTCGGTGATGCCGTCACCCAGCGTGATGAGCATGTCCACATTCAGCGCCACGCCCACATGGCCTGCAAACGCCATCTCGCACACGGTCGCAAACAGGCCGCCGTCGCTGCGGTCGTGGTAGGCGAGCAGTTTGCCCTGGCCGCGCAAAGTATTGACGGCCTTGACCAGGTTGACGATGTCTTGCGGGTCGTCCAGATCAGGCGCTTCATCGCCCAACTGGCCGAGCGTCTGCGCCAGGATGCTGCCGCCGATGCGGTTCTTGCCATGGCCAAGATCGACCAGCACCAGGGTGGTGTCGGGCTCGATCGCATGGAGCTGCGGTGTGAGCGTGCCGCGCACGTCGGCCAGCGTGGCGAAGGCGCTGACGATCAGGCTCACGGGGGACGTGACTTTTTTCTGAACAGGCGGGACATCGCCGGACGGGTCCCGTCTACCGCAGGGGACATCCCATACTGTTCGCATGGACAGCGAATCCTTGCCCACAGGAATGGACACGCCAAGCGCGGGGCACAACTCCAGGCCCACCGCTTTGACTGTTGCGTACAGCGCCGCATCTTCGCCCGGCTCACCACACGCGGCCATCCAGTTGGCAGACAGCTTGACACGATCCAGTTCAATCGGCGCGGCCAGTAAATTCGTGATGGCCTCGGCCACGGCCATGCGGCCCGAGGCGGGTGCGTTGATGCTGGCCAGCGGCGTGCGCTCGCCCATGCTCATGGCCTCGCCGGCAAAACCCTTGTAGTCGGCCAAGGTGACGGCGCAATCTGCCACGGGCACCTGCCATGGGCCCACCATCTGGTCGCGATGGCTCAAGCCACCCACGGTGCGGTCGCCGATGGTGATGAGAAAGCGCTTGGACGCCACCGTGGGATGGGCCAGCACGTTGAGGGCGGCTTGTTGCAGGTCGACGCCGGTCAGGTTGACGGGTTTGAAATGGCGTGCGACCGTCTTCACGTCGCGGTGCATCTTTGGCGGCTTGCCCAGGAGCACGTTCATGGGCATGTTGACTGGAGACTCTTTTCCCTCATCGGCCAGCACCAGTTGCCGCTCTTGCGTCGCCACACCCACCACCGAAAACGGGCAACGCTCACGCTCGCACAAAGCCTTGAACAGGTCAAGCGTTTCGGGCGCAATGGCCAGCACGTAACGCTCCTGGCTCTCGTTGCACCAGATTTCCTTGGGGGCCAGGCCGGACTCTTCGAGCGGCACGGCGCGCAGGTCAAACCGGGCACCCCGGCCTGCGTCGTGGGTCAGTTCGGGGAAGGCATTGCTCAGGCCACCGGCGCCCACGTCGTGAATGGCGAGGATGGGGTTGCCGCTGCCGAATGAGCCATCGCCCGGGCCCAGGTTCCAGCAATGGTTGATGACCTCCTGCGCGCGCCGCTCAATCTCGGGGTTGCCGCGCTGCACCGAATCAAAATCTAGCTGGGCCGCATTGGCCCCCGTGGCCATGGAGCTGGCCGCGCTGCCACCCATGCCGATGCGCATGCCGGGGCCACCGAGCTGGATCAGCAAACTGCCGGCGGGGAACTCGATTTTGTGGGTCTGCGTGGCGTCAATCACGCCCAGGCCCCCGGCAATCATGATGGGCTTGTGGTAGCCGCGCTGCTCATGCACTTCTCGACCCAGTGTGGTGTGCGAGATGGTCTGCTCGTACTCGCGGAAGTAGCCCAGCAGGTTGGGCCGGCCAAATTCGTTGTTGAAGGCCGCGCCGCCCAGCGGGCCTTCAATCATGATTTGCAGCGGGCTGGCGATGTGCTCGGGCTTGCCATAGCTGCCCAAACTTGGGGTCAGAGCCCGATTTTGCGACGAATTAATTGGGTTCTGACCCCAATTAATTTTTGACACCGTGAACCCGGTCAACCCGGCCTTCGGCTTCGAGCCGCGCCCGGTCGCTCCTTCATCACGTATCTCACCGCCTGCGCCTGTGGCAGCGCCTGGAAAGGGCGATATCGCGGTGGGGTGGTTGTGGGTTTCCACCTTCATCAGCACGTGATTTGTTTTGCTATATTTTTCATAGCTACTTATGAAGTGTGGACTAGGGCTAGAGGCATATTTGACCTCGAAATTGGCATTATTTGGCGTTTCAGGGGCGAAAAGGCCGCCTTTCGCCCTGGCAACGAAGCGTTCGACCAGGCTGCCTTCCATCACCGACGCATTGTCCGAATACGCCACCAGCATGTGCTGCGAGTTCATCTGGTGTGTGTGGCGGATCATGCCGAAGAGCGTGTGCGCCTGGGCCACGCCGTCAATCGTGAACTGTGCGTTGAAAATCTTGTGGCGGCAATGCTCGCTGTTGGCCTGCGCGAACATCATCAGCTCCACATCGGTGGGGTTGCGTTTGAGCTGCGTGAAGGCCTGCACCAGGTAATCGATCTCATCATCTGCCAAGGCCAGCCCAAACTCGGTGTTGGCCGATTGAAGTGCCGTATTGCCGCCGCCCAGCACGTCTACATAGGCCATGGGCGCGGGCTGCAATTCGGTGAACAGGTGCAGCGCCTGCGCACGCTCGAACATCACGCTCTCGGTCATGCGGTCATGCAGCAGCACGGCGGCCTGCTCCAACTGGTCGGGGGTGAGGGAGGCCTTGCCCAACAGCGGCTGTTTGAGCGCCAGGCGGTATTCCACAATGCGCTCCACCCGGCGCACGGCCAGGCCGCAGTTGTGGGCGATGTCGGTGGCCTTGGAGGCCCAGGGCGACACGGTGCCAAAACGCGGCGTCACGACGATGAGAGCCGTGTCATTTGACTTGCCAGAATCAACATCCGGCCCGCCGTAGGGTTTACCAAAAGGTTCGCCATACCTGAGCAACGCAGCAAGCTGGCCTTTCAGCGTGCCAGGCGGCGCAACATCCGACGTCACCAGATGGACAAAGCGCGCAGAAACAGCGGCAATGCGCTCGTGGATAGCTTGCAAGCGCGGTAACAATTGCAAAGCGCGAAAGCTGGAGAGGGCGCTGCCGCCCTCAAATTGGGTGATGTGCAGGGTCACGTGGGGGGTCTGAAATGGTGGGCTGAAGCGGTGGGCCGTGGCGGCAGGCCGAGGTGGTAGGTAGTTGCCCAATTTTACCTGCGGCAACATGACGCCCTGCCCTCTGGGATAATTGCGGCCATGACGATTACCTACAAAGACGCCGAGGGCGTGCGCGGCATGCGCGTGGCGGGCAGGCTGGCTTCAGAAGTGCTGGATTTTTTGACCGCGCATGTGCAGCCCGGTATCACCACCAATGCGCTGGACAAGCTGGCGTTTGACTACATCACCGAGGTGCAGGGCGGCGTCCCCGCGCCGCTCAATTACCGGGGCGGCGGCAACGTGCCGTACCCCAAATCCATCTGCACCTCCGTCAACCACCAGGTGTGCCACGGCATTCCGAACGACAAGCAGCTCAAAAAGGGCGATATCGTCAACGTTGATGTGACCGTGATCAAGGATGGCTGGCACGGCGACACCAGCCGCATGTTCATCGTGGGCGACACCTCCATCGCCGCCAAACGCCTGTGCAGCATCACCTATGACGCGATGTGGCATGGCATCAAGATGGTCAAGGCTGGCGCACGGCTGGGCGACGTGGGCTGGGCGATCCAGAAATTTGCCGAGAGCCAGGGCTTCAGCGTGGTGCGGGAGTTTTGCGGCCACGGCATCGGTCGCATCTTCCATGAAGAGCCGCAGGTGCTGCACTACGGCAAGCCCGGCACGCTGGACGAACTCAAGGTGGGCATGACCTTCACCATAGAACCGATGATCAACGCCGGGCGCAAAGAGATCAAGGACGGGCCCGAGAAGGATGGCTGGACCATCGTCACCAAAGACCATTCGCTGTCGGCCCAGTGGGAGCATACAGTGCTGGTGACCGAGACGGGGTATGAGGTGCTGACGCTGTCAGCGGGCAGCCCGGCCACGCCAGCCTTTGTTCCGGTGCAAATGCCGAAGGCCATGCCCGCGCACGCACAGACCCAGGCACCTGCAAGCGCCCCCGCCTGAGTATGGCTGCCCGCAAGCCGCCCCGCGCATCATGATCACGCCCCACGCGCTGCGGCAGCAGTACCGCGCCCAGAAGACCGCGCAGATGCAGTCCATCGCGTCCAGCGGTCCGTCTACCCGGGGCGTGCGCGCGGGCCTGCAGCAGATATCCAAGCTGACCGACGCGACGCTGCGCACGCTGTGGGTCCAGAGCGGTTTTGCCCAGCCGTTTGCGCTGGTGGCAGTGGGCGGATTTGGGCGCGAAGAGCTGTTTCCGCATTCCGATGTGGATGTGCTGCTGCTGCTGCCGGATGACCAGACGCCCGACAACGACGCGCAACTCAAGGGCCGGATAGAGGCCTTCATCGGCAACTGCTGGGACGCCGGGCTGGAGATTGGCTCCAGCGTGCGCACCGTGTCTGAATGCCTGGCCGAGGCGGCCAAAGACGACACCGAGCAAACATAGATGCTCGAATCACGCCTCATCGTGGGCGACGTGTGGCTGTTCAACCACTTCACGTCGAGGTTCACCGCGAACATGGACGCAAAAGCGTTTTTTGTGGCCAAGACGCTGGAGATGCGCCAGCGCCACAACAAGTTTGAGAACACGCCCTATTCGCTGGAGCCCAACTGCAAGGAATCCCCCGGCGGCCTGCGCGATCTGCAGATTATCCTGTGGGTAGCCAAGGCGGCAGGCTTTGGCAAAAACTGGGACGAGCTGGCGCGCAATGGCCTGGCCACGGCCTTTGAGGTGAAGCAGATCAAGCGCAACGAGGCGCTGCTGCGCCTGATCCGCGCGCGGCTGCACCTGATTGCGCAGCGGCGTGAAGACCGGCTGGTGTTTGACTTGCAGACCGCAGTGGCCGACTCGTTTGGCTATGGAGGCGTGAAAACACCGTTTTCACGCCGGGCCGCCCCAAGGGAAAATGCGGCCCCCTCGGGGCTGAGTGCTGCGGCTCCAACCCTGCCTGCGCAGGATTGGACAGCACGAAGAGCCGTTGCCTCTGGCATCGGCCTGTCCAGCGCACCACGCGAAGCGGGAAGCGTGGGGGCCACATTCATGCGCCCGAGCGAAGCATTGATGCGCCGCTACTACTGGGCGGCCAAGGCTGTCACGCAGCTCAACCAGATTCTGCTGATGAACATTGAGGAGCGGCTCAACCCCCAAACGCACGCGCCGCGCCCCATCAACGAGCGGTTTTTTGACAAGGCCGGCATGATCGAGGTGGCCAGCGACGATTTGTACCAGCGCCAGCCGCACGCGATTCTGGAAACCTTTCTGCTCTACCAGACCACAGTGGGCGTGAAGGGCCTGTCTGCCCGCACCCTGCGCGCGCTGTACAACGCGCGTGGCCTGATGGATGGCAAGTTCCGCAACGACCCCGCCAACCGCGTCACCTTCAGGCAGATTCTGATGCAACACGACGGCATCACCCACGCCATGCGGCTGATGAACCAGACTTCAGTGCTGGGCCGCTACCTGTGGGTGTTCCGGCGCATTGTGGGCCAGATGCAGCATGACCTGTTCCATGTTTACACGGTGGATCAGCACATCCTGATGGTGTTGCGCAACATACGGCGTTTTTTCATGGCGGAGCATGCGCACGAATACCCGTTTTGCTCGCAGCTTGGCGCGGGCTGGGACAAGCCCTATATCCTTTACGTGGCTGCGCTGTTTCATGACATTGCCAAGGGCCGGGGCGGCGACCATTCGGTGCTGGGCACGGCGGACGCGCGGCGCTTTTGCCGCCAGCACGGCTTCGATGCAGAAGACACCCGGCTCATCGAGTTTCTGGTGCACGAGCACCTGACCATGAGCCGCATTGCGCAAAAGTCTGACCTGAGCGACCCCGACGTGATTGCCGCGTTTGCAAAACGCGTGGGCACCGAGCGCTATTTGACGGCCCTGTACCTGCTCACAGTGGCGGACATCCGCGGCACCAGCCCCAAGGTCTGGAATGCCTGGAAAGGCAAACTGCTGGAAGACCTGTACCGCTACACACTGCGCGCCTTGGGTGGTCGCGCGCCCGACCCCGATGCCGAGGTGGAATCCCGCAAGCGTGAGGCGCTGGTGCTGGTGGCCCTGTATGCCATGCCGTTTGAAGCCCACAAGCCACTGTGGGACACGCTGGACGTAGGTTATTTCATGCGCCACGATGCGGTGGACATCGCCTGGCACACCAAACAGCTATCGCGCCACGTGGGCTCCAGCAAAGCCATCGTGCGGGCGCGCCGCTCACCCGCAGGCGAGGGCCTGCAGGTGCTGGTCTACTCGCCTGACAAGCCCGACCTGTTTGCACGCATTTGCGGCTACTTTGACCAGCACGGCTTCAGCATTCAGGATGCGCGCATCCACACCGCCCGCGATGGCCATGCGCTGGACACCTTCCAGCTGGTCACCTCCGCCTTGCCGGAGGAATACCGCGAGGTCACCAGCATGCTGGAGAACAATCTGGCGTTGGCTGTGGCCAGCACCGGGCCCCTGCCCCCGCCAGGCAAAGGCCGCGTGTCGCGCCGCGTCAAGAGCTTTCCGATCACGCCGCGCGTCAGCCTGCGCCCCGACGAGAAAGCCCAGCGCTGGCTGCTCAACATCTCGGCCAGCGACCGCGTCGGCCTGCTCTACAGCGTGGCCCGCATACTGGCCAAACACCGCCTCAACCTGCAACTTGCCAAAGTGGCCACACTGGGGGAGCGGGTAGACGACACCTTTTTGATCGACGGGCCTGAGCTTCAGCAGAACCGGGCGCAGATTGAGATTGAGACGGAGCTGCTGGAAGCGCTGGGTTAAGGAAGCGCTGGGTTAAGGAGGCGCTGGGTTAAGGTTGGCGTGAGGCATATGTATCCGCGCAGTCATGAATTCACCGCCGTCCACGCAACCTGAAATGACCGCATCAAACTGGCATGCAGCAGCCCAAGCTTGGGCTTCTGTCCAAATGGGGCGGCTGGGCTGGCCGAAGCAGATCAGTGGCGTGCACGGTCACTGGCCGATGGACACCTACCCTCGCTGGATGGAAGTCACCATTTACGCCGCGTTTGCGGGCCTGCCCTGCATCAGCATCCCCGCTGGATTTGATGCGCGGGGCCTGCCGATGGGCTTGCAGATCATCGGCAAACCGCAGGCTGATCTGGAGGTGCTGCGCCTGGCAGCAGCGTACGAGCCAGCGGCGCAGACGGTGTTCACGCGCAGACCTGCAAAGCATTAAACGCTATATATTGTATAGCTGTTCATGCACTAAATACGGGAGTTAGAGCATCAAAAAGCTTGCAATTTTGAGTAAAATTCACAAAAATTAACCATAATTAACTCCTGAGTTAATTATTTTGTGTTTCACCCCTGCCGCCAAGGCAGGCCGTGAAAACGCCAGCCCCCTTTGAACCCGCGATGCGCCTCGGCATCCGGGTCGCCCTCAAACCCTTCCAGGATGTTGTAGGCCTCAAACCCGAGCTCGGTGGCACGCTTGGCCGCAGCGATGCTTCGAATGCCACTGCGGCACAGCAGCAGCACGCAGGCGCCC
>JAYVNK010000004.1:0-2521 GCA_043758475.1 Comamonadaceae bacterium
GCTCACGCGGTCCATCAGGGTGGGCTGCTGCGCAATCAGGTTGTCGTGCAGGTCAAAGCCGCCCAGCGAGACAAAGAACACCTGGCGTTTAGCCCCCAGGCTGGCCTGCCCTTTGATCAGGCGCGCCACCATCTTGAGCTGCTGGGACAGGCTGTCGGTTGCAAACACCGTCGCAGGCGGTGGCAAGGCTAGAGCGGCGGTGACTGAAGCTTCGGCATTGAGCGAACGCTGAGTCACTCGGTTGTATTCGTTTTCCAGCTTCTGCGCGCTGGCCTGCCGGATCAGGCCATTGAGCGCACTGCTGACCGCGCTGGAGCCATAGACTGCCGACGTGGCCGGCGTGATCTTGATCGCGCCCCCGGTGCTCACCTGGTATTGCAGCGCCGTGTCGCCCGACAGAAACACTGCGTTGCCCGCCACTGACATGCAGGTGAAGGTGGCATTGCTGTTGCCCGCCAGCGCCAAGTCGCCAATATTGCCGCCCCAGCCCACCGTGGAACCCTCGGGCGAGGACGACTGCCAGATTGACTGCTGGTCATTGTGCGAAAACAGTTGCGGCGGCAGCGGATTGAGCACGCGGTTGCTGCTGCTGTACTGCGCCCGCGTCATGGGCACCACCAGCGGGCCCACGTTAAGCTGCACGGCTGCACGACCGGCATTGAACAGCCCGGCCAGGCCGGTCATCGATGGGTGAAGCGCGTACTGGCGGGCCTGGCCCAGCACATCGGATGGCACAGTGGCCGGGTTAAGGAGCGTCGCCGCCAAGTCGGCACGGGCCAGCGCAATGCCACCTGCAGTTTGCCCCGCGCCGCCGCCGCGAACGGTGCTGTACAGGTTGTAGCTGGGGTTGTCATACGTGACCACAGTGTTGGCGTAGTCGTTGCCGCCATACATGAATACGCAGACCAGTGCCTTGTAGTCAGTGGCATCAAACGCGGCCGCTTCGCCGATGGCCGCCAGGTTGAGCGCCAGCGGCAAGGCGGTGCCGGTGAGTGCCAGCTGGCCCGAGCGTTTCAGGAAGGCGCGGCGGCTGTGGAGGTGAGGTTGGTGCAAGTGCATGACAGGCCTTTTTTTATTTTTGAATCAGATACTCGGCAGACGCCATCACCATCAACACCGCTGCGGCGACCCGGTTGCGTTTGACGGCGGCGCTGCTGGCTGCGGTGACCGGCGTGGCATTCAGCGCGTTGACGATGAGTGCCTGGTTGGCAGCAGACACTTGCCCGCCGCTGAGCAGCAGGCTTGCCCGCTGTACCAGGGCCGTGGCATCAGTCACCAGCGCCAGCTCGCTGGCATAGGGCGCGGTGATGTCACCCGAACTCAGCCCGTTCATGATCACGCCGGTCATGAAATTCAGATAGCCGCCCACGCTGCTCTCGGTGACGATCTGGAACTCCGGGGCCACGACCCCTGCAGTCAATGCGGTGGAGGGCGGCACGTAGCCTGGTCTGAAAAAATTGAACACCGAGGGCGAGCGCAACGGGCTCTGGCCCAGCTGCGTGCCCGCGTTGCTTAAATCGCCGATCTTCCATGCGCCAGTGGCGGACGCGGCGCCAAAGGTGCGCGCCCATTGCGCCAGCCGCAGCATCGGTTCGCGCAGCTTGCCAAACTCGGGCTGCGTCAAACCGGCGGGGCCACGGGCCTCGTCATCCAGCAAGATGGCGGAGAAGACCCGCGCCAGGTCGCCCCGTACACCCGCGCCGTTGTTGTCGAAAATCGCTGCCACGCGGCCCACGTAGGCAGGGCTGGGGTTGCTGGTGACCAGCCTCTGGATCATCTGTTTGCAGAAGAAGGGCGCGGTGTTGGCGTGGTTGAACAAGGCATCCAGCGCCGTCTTCAGCGCAGCCGCGCCAGCTGTGCCGGCAGGGATGGTGGTGCCCAAAAATGTTGCAGCCAGCGGCGAGTGGTTGGCTGCGGCCAACACCATGGGAAGCCGGGTAAAGGCAGTGTTGCCAATGGTGCGTGTGCCGCCCCCATTCTGGGGTATCACGGTGGTTGCGTTCTGGCTCTGGTCGAGATCGTAGCCGGTAAACACGTGGGCCAGATTGCCGACGTCGCTGGCACCATAGGTGTCTATTTTCTTGCCTGCGCCATCCGTCTTGGCCGTGCCATCGGGATTGAGCTGGTACAGGCCAATGGTCAGAAGCTGCATCACCTCGCGTGCGTAGTTTTCATCGGGTTGGCGGCCCGAAGAATCTTCTTTTTTATTGCCTTTGGTGTTGAGGTAATAGCCCATCGCCGGGTTCAGCGTCACGGCTTCCAGCAGGGTGCGGTAGTTGCCAAAGGCGTTGGCCGCAAGGGTGTCCCAGTAGTGCGCCATGGCATGGCTGCGCCAGCTGAAATTAAGCCCGGTGAGCGAGACCACGAAAAACTCCGACAGCGCCAACGCCACCCGTTTGCGCGTGGCGTCGGGTGCGGCAATCAACTGGTTCCAGACCATGTAGTCGGCCGGAAAGCTGTTGTCGTAGTAGTTGTTGGGGCTCAGTACATCGCCAAAGCCCTGGCTGTTGAGCCAGTCCCA
>JAYVNK010000005.1:0-7932 GCA_043758475.1 Comamonadaceae bacterium
GTTATGGTCCGGTTCGCAGGGTCAGCGCCCGCGTGAGCAGCTCGGCCAGATTGCGGGCGGCGTCTTCGCCATGCTGGTGGATCAGGGCCTCGGCCAGGTCTTCGTTGCCAGCCGAAATCGCATCAACGATGGCGGCATGCTCATCCCAGATCGACTCGCGCATGGTTGACACCTGCAGTACCGCACCCATGGCGCGGCGGATGTGCTGCCAGTGCAACTGCGCGCTCTGGGCGATCAGCGGGTTGCCTGATGCGGCGTAAATGGCGGCGTGAAACGCCTCGTCAGCGGCCATCATGGCTTTGACGTTTTTGCCGTGTGCGGCGGTGCGGCCCTGGCTGATCAGGCGCGCGTCAATCGGTTGCCGAGCACCGGCTGCCAGGCGCGCGGCCAGCGCATCCAGCGCGCTGCGCACCTGGTAAATCTGCACCAGGCGTGCCACGTCCAGCGGTGCCACCAGCACGCCGCGTCCTGGCGCATCCAGCACAAAGCCGTCTTTCTTCAGCAGCCGCAAAGCCTGCAGCACCGGCTGGCGTGACACCGCCAGTTGCGCTGCAATGTCTTCCTGCATGATGCGCGACCCCGGTGCCATGGAGCCGTCACTGATGGCGTCCAGCAGGCTGCGGTAGACCTGGTCAACCAGGTCCGGCGAAGATTCGATTTTGATGAGGTGGGACGACAAGTTGCAAACTCTGTATACAGAATACGCTAGAGAATACACCCGTTGGGCGCTTCTGTCCAGAAAAAGCCTCAAAAAGCGCAGATTGTCCGTTTTTTATATATTAAAAGTGCCTATAGCCACCGTCCAGACTGCATAGTTAGCTATTTATAATGAAGCAGTTGGTGTTTTTGGCAATCGTGGTGTACCGGGTCAGCCAAACGCACGCGCTTGCGCCAGCGCCCCCAGCCGTGCCGTGATTTTAAAAAACTCGGCCACCGTACTGTCAATAATCTCTTTGGCAGATTTCACCGAATCAATCAACCCCACCGTCTGCCCCGCCAGCGCGGGTGCGGCTTCCATGTCGCCTTCAAAGTACAGGGTACGAATGCCCTTCATGGCTTCAAACGACATCAGGCCTTCGTCGTAAATCGCCTGCGTGCGCGCTGATTTGAGCGCGCGGATGCACGGCGTGGATTTTTTGTTGAGGATAAAGGTGCCGGTTTCTTTGGCATCCACAATCGCGTTTTTGTAATTGGCGTGCACCGGGCTTTCCAGGCAGCTCACAAAACGCGTGCCCATCTGAATGCCCTCGGCACCGAGCGCAAACGCTGCCGCCATGCCCCGGCCATCGCAGATACCACCGGCCGCAATCATCGGCACGTCGGTGCGTGCGCGAATCGCCTGCAGCAGCACCAAAGTCGAGACTTCCTCCGGGTTTTTGAAGCCGCCGCCTTCCGCGCCTTCAACCACCAGGCCGTCAATGCCAGCATCGACGCACTTCATAGCCGCATCGACTGTCGGCACCGCGTGGTAAACCGTGATGCCCGCGTCTTTCAGTGGTGCAATAAACTTGGCAGGGCTTCCCGCAGAAGTGGTCACAAACTTCATGCCGCCCTGCGTCGCGATGTTGCAGACAAACTTCAGCATCGCGTCGTCTTTTAAAAAGCGAATCGGCAGGTTGACGCCAAACGGCAATCCGAGCGTGCTCATCTGGGTAATCTCCCGCTGGCAGTTTTCAGTCTCGCCCGATGACGTCTCAATGATGCCCAACCCGCCCGCGCGCGACACGGCCGAAGCCAACTGCGTGCGCGCAATCCAGCCCATGGGGGCTTGGACGATGGGGTATTTGGCGCCGGTGTGGGCGAGGACTCGATTGGTGCGGGGGGTAGGGTCAGCGCGTGGTGTCATGGCAGGTTGCGTCAGGCAAGTAGTGTGAGGGTGCGATTATTGCCAGCCCCCTCCTGCTCCCCTGTCGCCCCGGTTACCGGCGCAGCCAAGTAGGATGGCTGCGCCTATTTCAAGCACGTAAGCTCTCGACGAAACGACTAACTTCGAGCGCCGTTGCACTGTTCTGGCAAAGCAATGGGTCATTTTTGAGGCTGGCGCGCATTACGCTTGTCCTCCATGGCTACTATTGCTCTTTCAAACCAGCGATCGCCATCTGGGAATCCAACTAACTCATCGAAAACGGTGTCCAGGTTTTCCTTGGTTAGCACTAGAACGCCAAGCTCTTCGGCCTGCGCCATGTCTGCCTTAACCTGCTCGGCGGTCATCGCTGTAACGATGACTGGTAGCACACGAAGGTTTCTCATGTTGGATGCGGCCAGCGTTTCCCTAAGATTGGATGCACGAGCGGAAAGCTTGGACAATTTGCTCTCTGCACGCAACAGCCCCAATGTGCATTCGACCACTACGAAGTCACCTTTGGGAGCCACCGCGATAATGTCGAAAGCATCACGGGTTTTGGCATTCGTGCCGAAACTCGCAGTTGAAAATCCCATGGCCCAAAGCATCCATCCGATGACAGCTTCGAAATCGCCTGCAGCGTTGCCTCTTGGGGCATGGCCGGGCTGGAGATAGTCTCGAAGAGTCTGCTTGTTGGGGTCAACCAAGGACAAGACGGCAGCTCGCGGATTTTGAAAGATACTCGAATCGGCACGCCATTGCACCTGATGGGCGTGCCCGCCGTAGGATGCGACGCACTGCACGATTGCCCCTGCGGGAATTTCCAGTTGTGTGGTGCCAATGCTCGCAAGGCCTTCATCTTGCCAGGACAGGTCTCCGCCGGACATTGCGCCGCGTTTCAGCACTTGTCCTCCGTCGAGCACGCGAAATCCAATCCTTGCCTTAGCTCGATCAAGGCTGCTTGCCATCCAGATCCCCAATTCGGCCGACGTTCCTTTGACCTCGGATCGCGTCAGCACCTCAACCGCAGTTCGTGCGACGACCTCGATCAACGACCGGTCGCCTCGCAGAACGCCAAGGCCATATTCACCGCACAACTCCTGAACTGAATCGTATGGAATATCGGCAGCCTTGAGCAACCAGTCACTGTCTGGCTGAGGTACCCAATCTGCCCAATTCGCGCCGGCGAGGCTAAGCAAGGCCAACCGGTTACCGCTACTCAGCCCCTCGGAGTGAAGCAATGTCGGTGGAGCTACGAAGATTTCATTTTGCGGGTTGCTGACCAACCGAAGATAACCAGTTCCCGCGATGAGGAGTCCGTGCGCCCCGATCAAAGCCAAAATGGCATCTTCAACGGACAACTCTGATTGAGGGATCTCCCAGTGACCCACTTCGAGCGCGCCAGCACGGAAGCGCGGCCTGATTGGATCGGGTCCGCCAACGTCGAGGTAAATTCTTGCCGAAATAATCGCCAGTGTTTCGCCTTGACGTATTGCAAGAAAGTGCAGACGTGCCCGTCGGTATGCCGCTCGCCACGCTGATATTGCTGAAAAGAACGCTTCAAATTGCTGTTTGGAAAAATCATTCATGCAAGTGCTTCGTTGAGGAAATTTTTGTGCGGCATTTTGCTCCTTGGCGGTACTGTCCAGTATTCGACAAAGTCGTTGAAGCCATCAAAATGACGCCGACACCCTCAGAGACGATACACAACTAGCTTTGAAAAGTGCACCGATTTCCCAATAGATAAGTGCTCAATTCACTCGAACTGAGGAAACCCGCCTCACGCCCCCTCCGGCTTGATCTGCGCCCGCCCAATCACCGGCTTCCAGCGTGCCTGTTCGGCCTTGATGAACGCATCAAACTCCGCAGCGGTATTGCCAACCGCCAAAGCGGTGTCGGCCGAAAGCTTGTCGCGCACGGCGGTGCTGCGGGTGGCTTTGATGGCCTCGGCTTCCAGCTTGGCGATGTGGTCTTTGGGCCACTTGGCTGGCGCCATCAGTCCGTACCACTGGGTCATCTCAAAACCCCTTTAGCCCTGCTCGGCCACGGTCGGCACATCGGGCAATTGCGGCAGCCGCGTCGTGGTGCCGGTGGCGATGCAGCGCAGCTTGCCGGCCTTGATGAACTGCAGCAGCGCCGGTGCGCCCACGGCCGAAGCTTGCAGGCGGCCCGAGAGCAAGTCGGTCAACATCGGGCCGGTGCCACGGTACGGCACGTGCACCATGAAGGTCTCGGTCACCATCTTGAGGTATTCAAACGCCAGATGCCCGGCGCTGCCGTTGCCGGCCGAGCCGTAGTTGAGCTGGCCGGGTTTGGACTTGGCGTAAGCCACGAATTCCTTGAGGTTCTTGCTGGGCAAATCAGGGTGCACCACATACAGGCTGGGCACTTTGGAGACCAGCGTGATTGGCGCAAAATCGCGCGCCGCGTCGTACGGCAGCTTGGCAAAAATGCAGGGGTTGACGGCCAGCGTGCCGATGTGGCCCAGCACCAGCGTGTGCTCGTCCGTGGAGTTGGCGACTTCCTGCATGGCGATGTTGCCTGCCGCGCCGGGCTTGTTGTCTACAAACACGTTTTGGCCAATGGTCTTGGCCATCTCGCCTGCCACCGCGCGGGCGACGATTTCGGAGCTGCCACCCGGCGCGAACGGCACCACCAGGCGCAGCGGTTTGCTGGGCCAGGCTTGTCCTGAGCCGGTCGAAGTAGTCGGCTGCGCCTGGGCAAAAAGGGGCGATGCAAGCAGCGCGCCTATGCCCGTTTGAGCCAGCCAGTTGCGGCGGCTTACGGCGCTGGGAAAGGAGAGTTTTGTCATTGGCGGCTCACTGGGTCATTGGGGACGGGTCGGGGCGTGTCGGGGCGTGTCGGGGGCAGTCGGCAAAAGGTCTTTGTAGATGGTAACGTCCACGGATATTCAATTCGAAAGAAATCCATGGCCCACGCCGCATTCAATTGGCAAGACCCGTTCTTGCTCGACAGCCAACTCTCAGACGAAGAACGCATGATCCGCGACGCGGCGGGCGCGTACTGCCAGGGTCAGCTGCTGCCGCGTGTGACGCAGGCGTTCCGTGACGGCACCACCGACGTGGCCATCTTCCGTGAGATGGGCGAGCTGGGCCTGCTCGGCCCCACCATTCCCGACACCTACGGCGGCCCGGGCCTTAACTACGTGGCCTATGGCCTGATTGCGCGCGAAGTGGAGCGCGTGGACAGCGGCTACCGCTCCATGATGAGCGTGCAAAGCTCCCTGGTGATGGTGCCAATTTTTGACTTTGGCACCGAGGGGCAGCGGCAAAAGTATTTGCCCAAACTCGCCACCGGCCAGTGGATTGGCTGCTTTGGCCTGACCGAGCCGGACCACGGCTCCGACCCTGGTTCCATGATCACGCGCGCGCAAAAAGTGCCGGGCGGCTACAAGCTCACGGGTGCCAAGATGTGGATTTCCAACAGCCCCATGGCGGATGTGTTTGTGGTGTGGGCCAAAGAGGTGTCCGAGAGCGGACAAGTCGGCCCGATTCGCGGCTTCATTCTTGAGAAAGGAATGAAGGGCCTGAGCGCCCCGGCCATCCACGGCAAGGTGGGGCTGCGTGCTTCTGTCACCGGTGAAATCGTCATGGATGGCGTGTTTTGCCCTGAGGAAAACGCCTTCCCCGAGGTGCAGGGCTTGAAAGGCCCGTTCACCTGCCTCAACAGCGCCCGCTACGGCATTGCCTGGGGGGCTTTGGGCGCGGCCGAAGACTGCTGGTTCCGCGCGCGCCAGTATGTGATGGACCGCAAGCAATTTGGCCGCCCGCTCGGCGCCAACCAGCTCATCCAAAAGAAGCTGGCCGACATGCAGACCGAAATCGCACTCGGCCTGCAAGGTTGCCTGCGCCTGGGCCGCATGAAGGACGAAGGCACGGCGTCGGTCGAGCTCACGTCTATCCTCAAGCGCAACTCTTGCGGCAAGTCGCTCGACATCGCCCGCCTGGCGCGCGACATGATGGGCGGCAACGGCATCAGCGATGAATACGGCGTGGCGCGGCATTTGGTGAACCTTGAAGTGGTCAACACCTACGAAGGCACGCACGACATCCATGCGCTGATTCTGGGCCGCGCACAGACGGGCATTGCGGCGTTTAACTGACGCAGGCATGAAGCACAGATAGCCTTTTTGGGGTCAGAGTCCAATTTCGCCCAGGCGCGGTTGCGTTGCGCAGCATCTCCAGCAAATTTGGACTCTGACCCCAATAAGGCGGACCACCCCAGCCGCTTTCCGCATCGTAATAATTGGGTTCTGACCCCAATTTAATTTAAGTGAAACTATGAACACCCATACCAATACGCAATTTCCCGACGGGCCGCCGCTAGGGAAATTAGCCCCCTCGGGGGGCAGCGCAGCACTTGCGTTATCGGCTACCGCCGATTCCGGGGCAGTGGCAAGCGTGGGGACCACGCCCGCAGGTGCCCTGGACCACCTCAAAGTTCTCGATTTGTCGCGGGTCTTGGCAGGCCCGTACTGCGCGCAGATGCTGGCCGACCTGGGGGCTGACGTCATCAAGGTCGAGCGCCCTGGCGACGGCGACGACACCCGCAAATGGGGCCCGCCCTTCATGCCCGATGCGGATGGCAACCCCACCGGCCACGCCACCTACTTCCATTGCACCAACCGCAACAAGCGCGCCATCACGGTGGACATTGCCAAGCCCGAAGGCCAGGCCATCATCAAGCAAATGGCCGCGCAGAGCGACATCGTGGTCGAGAACTTCAAGGTCGGCGGCTTGGCGCACTACGGGTTGGACTACGCCAGCCTCTCTGCCATCAACCCCCGGCTGATCTATTGCAGCGTCACCGGCTTCGGCCAGACTGGCCCGTACGCGCCACGCGCGGGCTACGACCTGATGATCCAGGCCATGAGCGGCATGATGAGCATCACCGGCAATGCCGATGGCGTGCCCGGCGGCGGCCCCATGCGCGTGGGCGTGGCCATCACCGACCTGTGCACCGGCATGTTTGCATGCAGCGCAATTTTGGCGGCACTGGAAGTGCGGCACCGCACCGGCAAGGGCCAGCACATTGACATGGCGCTGCTGGATGTGGGCATGGCGCTGCTGGCCAACCAGGGCATTGGGTACCTGAACACGGGCGCCGTGCCGCAGCGCCAGGGCAACACCCACCCCAGCCTGGCCCCGTACCAGGACTTCAACACGCAAGATGGCAAGATGCTGCTGGCCATTGGCAACGACGGCCAGTTCAGCCGCTTCGCTCAGGCGGCGGGCCAGCCCCAGTGGGCCGCTGACGTGCGCTTCGCCACCACCCAAGCCCGCAACCTCAACCGGGGCGAGTTGATCCCCGCCATGGACGCCGTCACCCGCACCCAAACCACCGCCTACTGGATCAAGCTGTTTGAAGACAAAGCCGTGCCCTGCGGCCCCATCAACACCTTAAGCGAATCCTTTGCCGACGCCCAGGTTAAGGCCCGTAATTTGGAGGTAAAACAGGCTGTAGCCCCCGTCCCACATACAAAATCAGCTGCAAAAACAATAGTAACTGTCGCCAGCCCCCTGCGCCTGGTTGACACGCCCCCGGTGCTGCGCCGCGCGCCCCCGGCGTTGGGCGAGCACACCGATGAGGTGCTGGCTGAATTGGGGTTTGATGCGGCGCGGATTGCGGCGCTAAGACAGGGAGGCGTGGTTTAGGCAGCATCTCAGGCTTGGTACGATGCAGCCAAGGGACGACGCAGCTGGCATTGACGCCATCATTCATTGCGAGCCCGAAACGCCGAGGCGTTGCGAAATCGCCCAGCCCAAGCTGTCAGACGCACGCACCAAAGTCGAAAAACACCTGAAAAACGGCTACTTCCGCCAAGTTCAGGCCCCGGTCGGCGTTGGGCCTGTGCTGGTGGCTTGGATGGAGCTGAACTGAGCAAAAAGTGGGAGAACGGCATATTTCTATCGAAGTTATGACAAGTTATTGATGTTACTAATAAAATAGATAAACCATAGTAACTTCACTAAATATGAACCCCCTGACCAACCCTTTTTCGCCCGGCGCGGGCAACCAACCCCCCGAATTGGCGGGTCGTGTCGATATGTTGCGCCAGGTCGAAATAT
>JAYVNK010000006.1:0-2518 GCA_043758475.1 Comamonadaceae bacterium
GCCGCGCCCTGCGCATGGCACGCGTCAAACCAGGCGACCGCGTTTTAGAGATCGGCTGCGGCTGGGGCGCGCTGGCCGAAAAAGCCACCAAAGAATTTGATGCCTCCATCGTCGGCGTGACACTTAGCACCGAGCAGCTGGCTTGGGCGCAGGCGCGCATGGCGAGAGTCGATGCAAGCGCCAAAGCTGATTTACGGTTGCAGGACTACCGCGATATTGGAAAAATATCCGGCGGAAAAACCAGCGTTGATGAGCCCTTCGACGCGATCTGCTCGATCGAAATGGTCGAAGCCGTCGGCCGCGAATACTGGCCTGAATACTTCCAGACTGTGGCGCGTTTGCTCAAGCCCGGCGGCCACGCCTGCATCCAGTCCATCGTGATTGCCGACGAACTGTTCGACCGATACGTCAGCTCGACCGACTTCATCCAGCAGTACATCTTCCCGGGCGGCTGCCTGCCGTGTCCGCGCGAGTTTCGTGCGCAGGCCGCCGCTGCGGGTTTTGAGGTGGTGGACGAGTTTTCATTTGGACAGGACTATGCGCGCACGCTGAGGTTGTGGCGTGACGATTTCATTGCTCAAGAGGCTCGCGTGCTGCAGCTCGGCTTCGACAAACGATTCATCCGCATCTGGGAGTTTTATCTGGCTTATTGCGAAGCCGCCTTTGTTGAAGCCAACACCAGCGTCATGCAGTTCACGCTTCGGAAGCGCTGAGGACGTCAAGAACGCTGACATTCGCCCCGACAGACCCATGAAGCATGCGCTCCTGTTTTGCATTGCTGCAGCTTGCACTCAAGCCGCGTTGGCACAGCCTTCCAGCGCGAACAATACAGCAGCTGCGACTGTCGCTACCCAGCGCAGCGAAGTACGTCCCGAACTTACCGGCGCGCTGCCGCAGGCACAGCGAATCGGCGCCGGCCGGCTCACCGTGTGGGGCTTTCAGGTCTATGACGCGCGGCTGTGGGCGCAGCCCGGTTTCCGCGCCGCCAATGTCGACCGCACGCCGCTGGCGCTCGAATTGTCTTATCTGCGCGCTTTCAAGGCCGAAGAAATAGCCGAGCGTTCCATCAAGGAAATACGGCGCAGCAAGCCGGTCAGTGACGCGCAGGCATCGCGCTGGATTGCGGATCTGCTGCGGGTGATTCCCGATGTTCGTACCGGCGACCGCGTGATGGGCGTCCACCAGCCCGGCGTGGGCGCGGCGTTCTGGGTCAACGGCAAGAACACCGGTGAAGTGCAGGATGCTGAATTTGCCAGACTGTTTTTCGGCATCTGGCTGTCGCCCAATACCTCGGAGCCGACACTGCGCGACGCGCTGCTGGCGGGTGCCGCCGAATGACGCTGGCCCAAGTGCAGGACGGTCGGCTCATTGAAAGCACGCGCCTTGCTGCGGTGCCGGATGCGTTTACTGCCCGCAACGGCTTTGTCTACGGGCTGCTGGGCCTGCCGCTGGCCTTTGTCGCCTTGCCGCTGTATGTGATTTTGCCGAACCACTACGCACGCGAGTTCGGCATGTCCCTGGGTCTGCTGGGCGCGATTTTGCTCGGTGCGCGGCTGTTCGACGCCTTCATCGATCCCTTCCTGGGCCGCTTGAGCGACCGGCTGTTTGCGCGCTCTGCCCGAGCGGTGCTGGCCCTGGGCGCGGCGGCGGCAGTGGTGCTGGCAGCCGGGTTCACGCTGCTGTTTTTTCCACTGGTGCGTTCGCCTGCCGCGCTGGCCGTGTGGGCTGCTGCGATGCTGGTCATCACCTATGCGGCCTACAGTGCGCTGAGTGTGTCGCACCAGTCGTGGGGCGCGATGCTGGGCGGCAACGAATCGCAGCGCAGCCGCATTGTCGCGTGGCGCGAAGGGCTGGGTCTGGCGGGTGTCGTGCTGGCATCCATTACGCCGGTAGCCCTGGGTTTATCGGCGACAACTGCTCTGTTTTTTATAGCGTTGGTGTTCGGGTGGCTGGCGTGGTCGCGCGCGCCTCGGCCGGTGGCGAAAAAAGCAGACCAGCAATCCCATGTCAGCGCGCTTTGGATACCGCTGCGGCACACCGCCTTCCGTCGCCTGCTCGCCGTGTTCATGCTCAACGGCATTGCCAGTGCCGTACCGGCCACGCTGGTGCTGTTTTTTATTCAGGACCGGCTACAAGCCGAGCCCGTGATGGAGCCGGTATTTCTCGGCAGCTATTTCGTCAGCGCGGCGTTGTCGATTCCGCTGTGGCTGGTGGTCGTCAAGCGCATCGGTCTGGCGCGCACCTGGCTGGCCGGCATGCTGCTGGCAATTGCCGTGTTTGCCTGGGCGACGCTACTGGGCGCGGGCGACACCGCCGCCTTCGTGCTGGTATGCGCGCTGTCGGGCGCGGCGCTGGGCACTGACCTGGCCTTGCCCGGCGCCATGCTGGCCGGGCTGATTCAGGCGCATGGCGAGTCGGGCAAAAGCGAGGGCGCGTACTTCGGCTGGTGGAATTTTGCGACCAAGCTGAACCTGGCGCTGGGCGCCGGGCTGGCGCTGCTGCTGCTTGGCCTGTTTGG
>JAYVNK010000007.1:0-2517 GCA_043758475.1 Comamonadaceae bacterium
GGGCGACAGCGTCGGTACGTTGTTATAGAGATTGGTGGGCGCAATCATCGGCGTGCGTACCAGCGGCATGTTGATGGTGGTGAAGCTGATGCCGATGTCGGCAAACTCGCTCGATGCGCAGCGTGTCCAGGCGTCAAGCGCAGCTTTTGAGGCCACGTAAGCCGAAAGGCGCGGCGCATTGGTCAGCACGCCGATGGAGCTGATGTTCACCACATGCCCCTTGCGTTTGGCCGCCATACCGGGCAGCAGGCCCATCGTCACGCGCAGGCAGCCAAAGTAATTGAGCTGCATGGTGCGCTCGTAATCATGAAAGCGGTCGTAGCTGGCTTCGATGGCGCGGCGAATCGAGCGCCCCGCGTTGTTGATCAAAAAGTCAACGCTGCAATGCTGGGCGATCAGCTCTTTGATGAACACGTCGCAGCCAGCCATGTCGGCGATATCGGCCGGGTAGGCGATAAAGCTGTAGCCTTTGGCCGTGGCTTCCTTGCAGGCTTCGTCCAACTTGTCCTGGTCGCGGCCGCAGATCAGCGTGATGGCGCCGGCCTCGGCAAATTTGTGCGCCGCCGCCAGGCCAATGCCCGACGAGCCGCCCGTGACCAGCACGACCTTGCCGCCCACTGTGCCGCGCAGGCTGCGGTCGATGTGCAGGTCCGGGTCGAGGTGGCGCTCCCAGTAGTCCCACAGGCGCCAGGCGTAGTCTTTCAGGTTCGGGCACGCGATGCCCGAGCCCTTCAACGCCGCCGTCATCTCGCGGCTGTCGAAACGGGTCGGGTAGTTAACGAAGGTCAACATGTCTTCCGGCAGGCCCAGGTCGGCCAGCACCGCATTGCGCACGCGACGCACCGGCGCCAGTGCCATCAAGCTCTTTTTTACGCTGCGTGGAATGAAGCCGAGCAAGGCCGCATTGACGAACAGATTCATCTTGGGCGCATGGGCGGCCTTGCTGAAAATATCCAGCACATCGCCGACGCGGTAGCCCACCGGGTCGACCAGGTGAAAGCATTTTTTCCCAATGCCGGTTTGGTGGCTGATGTGGTCGAGCGCATCGACCACGAAATCGACCGGCACGATATTGACGCGCCCGCCTTCCAGCCCGACAGCTGGCATCCACGGTGGCAGCAATTGCCGCATGCGCTGGATCAGCTTGAAAAAGTAATACGGCCCGTCAATCTTGTCGGCCTCACCCGTCTGGCTGTCGCCCACCACCATCGCGGGCCTGAAGACCGTCCACGGCACCTGGCATTCCTTGCGGACGATTTTCTCGCTCTCATGCTTGGTGCGAAAGTACGGATGCTCGTAGTTCTCGGCCTCCTCGAACATGTCTTCGCGAAACACGCCTTCATACAAGCCGGCGGCAGCGATCGATGACACATGGTGAAAGTGCCCGGCATCAATCGCCCTGGCAAACTCGACCGTGTTGCGGGTGCCGTCGATGTTGACAGCAATCTGGCTTTCTTCGTCGGCGCCCAGGTCATACACAGCGGCCAGATGATAGAAATGACCGACCTGGCCTTTCAGCTTTTTGATGTCTTCGCTGCTGACGCCAAGCTTTTTGCGGGTCAGGTCGCCGTGTACCGCCACCGCCCGCGCCGCGCTCACGCCCCAATACTCGCGCAGCGCAGTGGCCTTGCTGGCGCTTTCCTTGCGAATCAAAAAATGAACGATGCTGCCTTTTCGCTCGAGGATTTTTTTAACCAGGCGTTTACCAATGAAGCCGGTGGCCCCCGTGACGAAATAATGCATTTTTATCTCCCGCCGCACTGGCAATCAAACCGCGATTCTTGCCCGAACCCCTCGACTCACCAGGTAGCAAAAACCCGCGCTTCACCGCGTATGTACCGCCTGGTGTCCGTTCTAGAAGGCCGCACCTAAACACCGGCGCAGCCAGGGCTTATATTTTCGGTTCGGCGCCATCGTGGGCGCAAACTTCAACCTGTCCTAACGGAGCACCCATGGTCAAAAAATTGCAAAAAATGAGCGAAGAAAAAAAATCCGGCCCGCATCTGTCCAACGCAGTCAAAGAATCCGCGCAGCAAATCTGGCTGGCCGGCCTGGGGGCTTTTTCAAAAGCACAGGAAGAAGGCGGCAAAGTGTTTGAAACGCTGGT
Organism: Comamonadaceae bacterium; assembly: GCA_043758475.1. GTDB lineage: Bacteria > Pseudomonadota > Gammaproteobacteria > Burkholderiales > Burkholderiaceae_C > JANYCG01. Next base: position 2,108 of record JAYVNK010000007.1, read on the forward strand.
GAAAGAAGGCCTGTCGATTCAGCGCAAAACGCAGTCTGTTGCAGAAGAAAAGATCTCCGAAGCTACCAGCAAAATGGCCAGCATGGCCACCGACATTCAGTCCAGGGCCGGCCAGCGCTGGGACAAACTTGAAAACATTTTTGAAGACCGCGTGTCCCAGGCACTGAACAAACTCGGTGTGCCGTCTGCCAAAGACGTGGACGCGCTGGTTGCCCGCATCGACGAGCTGAACAAAACCGTGCAAAGCATGAGCGCGCGTCCCGCTGCTGCCAAAAAGGCCGCCGCGCCTGCCGCCAGGAAAGCGGCACCCGCCGCGGCCAAGCGCCCCGCGGCACGCAAATCAGCGTGAGTCGTTGATGGCGGAAAGCGGCGAAGTGCGGCGCCCTGCTTTGCTGCTGGACTTCCCTAGT
>JAYVNK010000008.1:0-2512 GCA_043758475.1 Comamonadaceae bacterium
TGGGATATTGGCTTTTTCTGCCTCCCTTAGCCGGGGCGTTGGAGCCGCTCGCCCTCGGGGCGCGCCACCGTAGCTGGGCAGCTTGAAGACCAGCCAGGCCGCCAGCGCGAGCAGGGCTGCCAGCGCCAGCAACACGAACGCGATTTTTTTGAGCCGTTTCACGGGACCACTTGGGTGGAGATTCTGGCAAAACCTGCGGTGAATGTGGCCCCCATAGAGCGCCGTGAGCCTTGCGAGCCATCTTATCTGTCGAGGAGTACCCCCCCTTGCCAAGCCGCATTTCTTGATTTACAGTAAGTTCAATTAAGAAAGTAATATGTCTATCTTTACTGCGCAAACTGGGCTCACAGGAGACATTGTGTGAGCCAGGCTGACAACCCCCTGCTGGGCACCTGGCACCTGGTGCGCTGGGAGATTGCGTATGGCGACGGACGTGCGGCCACACTGCCGTTTGGTGCGCAGGCCATAGGCTTGATCAGCTACACCGCCGATGGCACCATGCAGGCGTGCATTGCGCGGGGTGACCGGCAGCGCCTGTCCAGCGACAGCGTGCGCAGCGCGCCCGAGGCTGAATGCCTGGCTGCGTTTGAGAGCTATTTTCAGTATGCGGGACCGTATGAGATCAGAGCTGTTCAGGGCGCTGCGGGACAGCAGCAAGTGGTACACCACGTCACGCATTCGCTCAATCCTAATTTTGTGGGCACGCAGCAGGTACGCAACATGACTTTCGCAGCCGATGGGAGCCTGACGCTGTCGGCATCCGATACGGTGCCGGGCACGGACGTGGCGCGGCACCATCGGCTGATCTGGGCGCGTGGGAAGAAGCGCGGGGAAGATCGCGCAGGGCAAGCATGAGCGCTGCGCTTGCTCCATCAACTGTGCCCAGCGGCACGGACATTGCCCGCCGTGAACATGCAGTTGGTTCCCAAGGTGCGGCGGGTCTGCTCCCAAAACATCACGCCCTTTTTGAGCGCGCCCAAACCGCATGCCGTGAGCGCCATTGCTGGAGCCCGTTCCCAGATCTGTCCAAAAAATACCCCAACTCGGCAGAGGCGCCAGCGACGGGCCTGGCGGCTTTCCAGGCGCATCTGGGCAGCCGCTTCTTGCTGGACCAGCCGGGTGCGGTGGATGAAGTGGGCGAAGAAGTTTCACTGTACACGCAGGAGGCCTTGGGCATCCGTTACCGGCAAGCTGATATCGACGCGCTGTTTGATGCAGCGCAAACCGCCATGTCAAGCTGGGCTGTTGCGACTTTCGAAACTCGCGTTGGCAGTTCCTTTGAAACACGCACAGGCGTGTTGATGGAAGTCATCGACACGCTCTGCCGAGAGCGCCTGTTTGAGATTGCCCAGGCCAACCTGGTCACGATGGCGCTGGACACCACCGCAGAGCCAATTGGCAAGCGCCTGGTCAAGCACCGCAAAACCGCGATAGTCGATTTCACCGGCAGCGTGCGTTTTGGCCAGTGGGTGGAGCAAAACGCCTACCCCGCGCTATGCTTTACCGAGACCGCCGGTTGCAACACCGTGGTGCTGGAATCTGCCGACGACCTGGATGCGGCGCTGCGCAGTCTGGCCACCACGCTGTGCATGTTCAGCGCGCAGATGTGCACCAGCCCTCAAAACATCTACGTACCAACGCTGGGCGTGAAGACACCACAGGGCACGGTGCCACTGGATGAGGTGGCGCGCCGACTGGCTGATGCCGTGGCGGCGTTGACGACCGATGCTAAGAAAGCAGCCATGATCCTGCTTTGTGGCGGGGCGCTTTTGCGTCACGCAATCGCGCAGGCCTGCGCCAGCCAACGCCAACCAATCCGTAAATTTATTTCTTAGGAGAACACCATGGGTGCCAGTGAAATCATCGCGTTCAGCGAAATCCCCGTCCTGCAAGGCGGCTTTGCGCCCATCACGCATGAGCTGACGATGGACCTGACCGACATCGAAGGCGAGGTGCCCAAAGACCTTACCGGCATGTACGTGCGCAATGGTCCCAACCGCCGCTTTGAAGCGCCCGGCCGCTACCACTGGTTTGACGGTGACGGCATGCTCCATGCCGTGCGGTTTGAAGGCGGCAAAGTTCAGTACCAAAACCGCTGGGTCATGACCGACAGCCTGCAGGAAGAACTTGCCGCTGGCAGCGCCTTGTGGCAAGGCATCAAGGACCCGCCACGCAAAGACCGGCCCGACATGCCGGTGAAAGACACCTCCAACACCGACATCAAGTTTTATGCGGGAACGCTGGTGTCGATGTGGTACCTGGGTGGTGCGGTGTACCAGTGCCGGCCGGGCGATTTGTCCACCATTGGCAAACTGGCATTAGACCCACGCCTGCAAGGCCTGCCGATCTCGGCGCATTCCAAGGTGGACGAGCGCACCGGTGAGTTCTTGTTCTTCGCCTACGGCAAGGAAGCGCCTTACATGCACTACGGCGTGATGGACCGGTATGGCGCGCTCAAGACCTTCATGCCGGTGCAGTTGCCGGGGCCGCGCCTGCCGCACGACATGGCCAT
>JAYVNK010000009.1:0-2502 GCA_043758475.1 Comamonadaceae bacterium
TACCGAACTGGTAGCCACGGCCTTCAAGGACAATCTGGTGCGCGCCGACGAGCTGCCATTGGTGCTGCCGGCCATGGGTGCGCAGGGTCTGCCGCGTGGTGCCCGTGTCCGGGTGAAGCTGGGTGAAATCGACGAGATCACGCTGAACATCACCGGCACCGTGATTGAGCGGCTGGACATTGCGCTGGACGAAGGCGATGCCACCGCTGACGAGGATGACGGCGAGCTGGAGGCCCCTGCCGGCCCGATTTCAATTGCGGTGGATATGAGCGAGCCGGACGCTGATGGCGCGGGCGCCACAGCCGCACTGACTGCGTAGCGATTTAAGCCAGTCCAGCGCCACAAACACGGATAATTGCGCGCTGTGAAGTCACTCAGCACCCTGCAAATCGCCCTCGGCGTTTCCGTTGCCGTCCATGCGGTGCTGTTAACGGTTCGTTTTGTTGACCCGGAACGCTTTAACCGCGTCTTCAGGGACACGCCGCTGGAAGTGATTCTGGTCAACGCCAAGTCCAATGAGAAGCCCGACTTTGCCAAGGCCATTGCGCAGGCGTCTCTGGCCGGTGGCGGCGATGTCGAGAAAGGCCGCGCCACGTCGCCGCTGCCGCCGTCTGCCCTGACCGAGATGGGCGACGCCGCTGAAGAGGCGCAGCGCAAGGTTGAGGCCATGCAGGAGCAGCAGATGCAGCTGCTGGCGCAGATCAAAAAGCAGCTGGCATCGATGCCGCCGCCGGACCTGAAGATGCCCGCCAGCAACCCGGCACAAGCCGAGCGCGAAGAGCGACGTCGGCAACTCACGAAAATACTCGCAGAAATTGAAAAACGCATCAATGAAGAAAACGCGCGGCCCAAGAAGCGCTATGTAAGCCCCGCCACCCGCGAGGAAATCTATGCCATTTACTACGATCAATTGCGCCGCAAGATCGAAGACAAGGGCACGGTCAAGTTCCCGGAAGCAGCGGGCAAAAAGCTCTACGGTGAACTGACCATGATCGTGACCGTCAACTACGACGGCCGGATTCTGGATACCGAGGTGGTGGAAACATCAGGCACCCTGACGCTGGACCGGCGGGCGCAAACCATTGTGCGGAGCACGGGCCCGTTCGGGCAATTCAGCGAAGCGATGCGCCGCAAGGCCGACCAGATTGTGGTCGTGTCGCGCTTCAAATTCACGCGCGATGACACGCTTGAAACCAGGCTGACGGACCGCTGACCCATGAAGTTTGCACTGCGTCTGCTGGTGCTTGTGATTTTTGCCGGCCTGGCGCTGCAGGTTTATTTCGTCGCACGCATTGCCCTGATGGCAGTTGTCGATCCAGAATCCACGGCTTTTGAGCGCTCCGAAATGTGGCTGGTCGCCAAAAATACCGGTCAGCTGAAATGGCGCCAGCAATGGGTTTCTTATGCCAATTTGCCTGACACGCTCAAGCGTGCCGTCATCGCTTCCGAAGACGCCAGCTTCATCGAACACGAAGGTGTGGACATAGAAGCCCTGGAAAAAGCCTGGGACAAAAACACGCGCGCCGAGCAGCGCGCCGCGCAGTCGGCCACCCGGCTGGACGCGACCAGAGCCGATGGCAAAAATAAAGGCACCGTTGCCACCCGGCCACCCAAAATTGTTGGCGGCTCCACCATCACACAGCAGCTGGCCAAGAACCTTTTTTTATCGGGCGAACGCACGCTGCTGCGCAAGGGCCAGGAGTTGCTGCTGACGCTGTTGCTGGAACGCCTTTTGAACAAGCAGCGAATTCTGGAGATTTACCTCAACAGTGTCGAATGGGGGGAAGGCATTTTTGGTGCGGAAGCTGCGGCCCAGCATTACTACCGCAAGCCCGCCGCGCGATTGAGCGCCTATGAAGCAGCTCGCCTGGCGGTCATGCTGCCCCGGCCCAAGTATTTTGAAACACGAGTTTCGTCCAGCTATCTTGCGTCGCGTGCCAGCACGATTGCTGCGCGCATGGGCGGGGTGGAACTGCCTTGAACGTCCTGCAAGTCGGCAGCTATGCCGAGCGAGCGAATGTGGGGGCCATGATCTAGATGCGCGCGAAATTGATGGGGCTTTTTCTGCTCGGCCTGATTCGCCTGCTGACCGGTGCACAGGCGCGCTGGCAGGGCTGCCCGCCCAAAGCCGAACAGCGCATTTACTTTGCCAATCACCAAAGCCATGCCGATCTGGTTTTGATGTGGGCGGCATTGCCCGAAGAGCTGCGCAGCATCACGCGGCCGATTGCGGCTAAAGACTACTGGACCACAACGGCATTCAAACGCTGGATCACGTCTGCGGTTTTCCACGCTATTTATGTTGACCGCGTGAAGACCGGCGAGCAGGATCCGCTGGAGCCGCTGATCGAGGCGCTAACCAACGGCGACTCGATCATCCTGTTCCCGGAAGGCACGCGGGGCAACCAGGAGGAGCCGCAGAAATTCAAGTCAGGCCTCTATAACCTGGCGCAAAAGTTCCCGCAGGTGGTGCTGGTGCCGGCCTGGATCAACAACGTGCAA
>JAYVNK010000010.1:0-7882 GCA_043758475.1 Comamonadaceae bacterium
GGCGCTGCCGCGTTTCGGCGGTATGGAAAATTTTGTCCGATGGTGCGCGGCCAGGCACGGCTTCAAATAGCTGTTTTGCGGCAGCGCGTGCGTCTGCGATCAATGCCACATCAGCGTGGAACCAGCGGCCAATGTTGGCGTGCGCCAGGTCCACCTGAATCAGCGGCACATTGACGGGCAGCGAGGTGCCAAAACTGGTGGTGCGCTGGTTCAGTCCGGCACCAAATGCGATGATGCAGTCAGCTTGATCGATCAGCCTGCGGCCTGCCGCGTGCGAAAAGGAGCCGACAACGCCGACGTTGTAGTCGTGGCCGCGAAACATGTCTTTGGCTTTGAGCGTCGTGGCCAGCACGGCCCCCACTTTGTCCGCCAGGCGCGCGATGGCGTCGCGCGCGCCAGCCCGGTGTGCGCCCAGGCCCACCACAAACAGCGGCTTGCGGCTCTTGGCCAGCATGGCGGCGGCAGCTTCAATGGCCGGCGCGCGGGCCAGGCTGCGTTTGGCGGGCGGGGCCACGAGAGCGGCATCGGCGGCGGATTGCGCGCCCATCGCAACCAGCCCAAACTGCACGTTCATCGGCAGCAGCAACGCCACGCAGCCACCCCATTGCGTGGCGCTGATGGCGTTGGCCAGGGTCTGCCTGGCACTTGCGACATCGCTGGCGACGTAGGTTTTCATGCCGCCCGCTGCCAGCACGCCCGTCACGTTGAACTCTTTGGTGTCAGGCTCGGTTCCGCCCGACGCACGGTGTGCGATAGCGCTTGCGCCAAAGATGATCAACACGCGTGAGCCGGTTCGCTGCGCATAGGCTGCACCGTGCATGGCGTTGGCGGTGGCCGGGCCCCTGCCGATGATGGCGACGCCCAGCTTTCCGGTGGCAGCGGCATAGCCTTCGGCCATCGAGATCGCATTGTTCTCATGCCGTGCGGCGTAAAAGCGTATGCCAATGGCGTCCAACGTTGTGACGAACAGGGCGGTATCGTCGCTCATCAGGCCAAACACTGCCGTGATTCCTGCGCCCTTGATGTCGTGGGCCAGCGCTTCGTATGCAGGCACCTGCTTGTCGTTGTCAGATGTAGACATGGAAACTCCTGAGGGCTGGGGTTGGCAGATCTGAATGAGCGCGTGGCAACGCATTCAGCGCGTCAAGCGGATGTGGCCTCGGCCACAGCACCGTGCTCAGTGCCCAGATAGGCGGCAATCACGGCTTCGTCAGCTTGCACCCGCTGCGGCGAGCCATCGGCAATCTTGCGCCCAAAATCCAGCACCACAATCTTGTCCGATATGTCCATGATGACCGGGATGTCGTGCTCCACAATCAGAAAGCTCATCGCATACTGCTTGCGCACGCGCTGGATCAATTCCGTCATGGCGCTTTTCTCTGACGCACTCATGCCGGCCATCGGCTCATCGAGCAATACCAGGCGTGCCTTCTGCATCAGGGCGCGGGCAAATTCAACCTGTTTCTGCCGACCATAAGACAGTTCACTTGGCAGTACATGGGCCGTATCAGGCATGCCCAGAAACTCCAGCACTTCGTTGGCAGATGCGATGGCAGCCCGCTCTTCAGCGCGCACCTTCGGGGTCCGCAAGGCGCCCTGAAGCAAACCGCTTGATCCCTGCCGGTAAGCGCCGACCAGCAGGTTGTCCAGCACCGTCAGGCCGCCAAATAAGGCCAGGTTCTGGAAGGTGCGGGCAATGCCGTGGCGCGACACCCGATGGGCGGCTTCGCCCGTAATATCCACCCCGTCAAAGGCCACTTTGCCGCTGGTCGGCGTGTACATGCCGGTGACGCAGTTGAACAGCGTGGTTTTGCCCGCACCGTTGGGGCCGATCAAGGACGTGATCGATCCGCGTTCCATGGAGAAGGAAACGCTGTCGAGCGCGGTGATGCCCTGAAAGCGCATCACCAGAGACGAAACTTCAAGCAGCGGCGTGGTCATGTCTGCATTTCAGCAACTGGCGTGTTCGCAGCTGCGCCGGGCACAGAAGATTCGCGCTTGGCACCGAGGTACGACTCTTTCATGGCGTCGCTGGCAGCCACATCGGCGGATGGCCCCGAAAGCACAATCCGTCCACGGTCCAAAATGTAGGCGGTGGCGGCGAACTCAAGCGCGAGCCGCGCATTTTGCTCAACGATCAGCATCGACGTTCCAAGGGTTTCGCCCACCACCAGAAGCTGCTTGTAGATGGCCTTCACGATCAGTGGTGCCAGCCCGAGAGAAAGCTCGTCCACCAGCAGCAGGGTTGGGCTTGCCACCAAAGCGCGCCCGAGTGCCAGCATTTGTTGCTCGCCGCCCGACAGCCAGCCAGCGGCTTGTTCGCGCCGCTCCAGCAAGCGTGGGAAGAGCGAATACACCGCGTCCATGCGTTCGCGTACGGCCGAACGCGGCAGAATCGCCGCCCCGACATTCAGGTTGTCTTCGACGCTGAGCTGCTTGAAGATGAGCCGGCCCTCAGGCACCAGCCCCATCCCCATGCGCACAAGGCGGTGCGAGGGCAGGCCCAGTACGGCTTTGCCGTCAAACAGCACGCTGCCTTGAGTTACGTGCCCATGGTGCAGGTCCAGCAAGCCCGTGACGGCCCGGATCAGCGTGGTCTTGCCAGCGCCGTTGGCACCCAGCAGCGCCACGATGCTTCCCTTGGGGACCGAAAGGCTCACGTCTTCCAGCGCGAGGCCCTTGCGCGCATAGCCCACCGAGAGCCCTTTGACTTCAAGCATATTGGCCATCATTTGTCCCGCAAGGCCGATACGCGGCTGCGCAGCTTTGCGCCCATGCTGGCTATGCCGCCCGGCGCGAATATCAGCAGCAGGATCACCATCATGCCAAAGATCACTTGCACGAGCTGGGCTTTGTGGTCGATCAGCAGGACGCGCATCAGCCCGGTGGAGTCGCCCGCCTGGGAAGCGACGCCAGTGATGATGGAGGGCAGCAGCAGCCAAACCGCAGCACCCACCAGTGAGCCTGGCAGCGACCCCATACCGCCGATGATGATCATGGCGATGAACTGGATTGCAAACTGGATGCCGAAGAATTCCGAAGTGACGTTGGTCAGGTAATAGGCGTACAGCGCACCCGCCATGGCCGCGATGGCCGAACTCAGGCCAAATGCCTTGAGACGCAGAAAGCGGACATCGACGCCTGCCGAGGTGGTAGCCAGTTCGTGGTCCCGCATCGCCATCATGGCGCGGCCTTCGCGTGACCGCAGGCTGTTCTTGAGCGCCCAGTAAACCAGCGCCACCAAGGGAACAAGGAAGAAATACCAGCGCATCGGCGAGCTCAGTTCAATACCCGCCAGAGTGGCTGGCTTGTAGGGAACGCCTACCACGTCAAAAAATTTGAACTGATATTCCTGAAACGCGAACACCACGATGTAATGCACCGCGAAGGTGGACAGAACGAAGTACAGCCCACGGACGCGAAGCGATGGCAGGCCTGCCAGCAACCCCGCCAGAGCCCCCGCCAGGCCTGCAGCCAGCAGCACCAAGGGGAAGGGCCAGCCCCACTGTGACCCGGTGATTGCAGCCGTCATCGCCCCAACGGCATAGAACGCGGCATGGCCAATCGAGATCAACCCGGCACAGCCAGTCAGGTAGTTAAGCGACAGCGCCCCCAACATGGCAATCAGCATCAGGTTGACCTGGCTCAAGCCCAGGTTGAGCAGTTGCATGTTGGAGAGGCGCATGCCAAAGACGGCGCGGTCAGTCAGCACCACCGGCAGGTAGCAAACGAGCGCTACCGCTGCGATGAGCCAGATCCAACGCGATGGTGTGTTCCAGCCGCTGGAGCGGATGCCGGGCAGTGTGGGCGGCGATTGGAGTGTGGATGAGGTCATGGAAGCATCTCGAAGGCCAGTCACGCGATTCCGGCGGGTATCAGACCCGACCGAGTTCGCGTTGGCCAAACAGCCCCCAGGGGCGAACCATCAGGATCAGCATCAGCAAAACGTAAATCAGGATGTCGCTGGATTTAGGGGAGATGTAGGACGCCGCGAACTGTTCGATCAAGCCCACCAGCAAACCCCCAACGATGGCTCCCGGGATACTCTGCATGCCGCCGATGACCACCGCAGGCAAGGCCAGCAGGCCAATGCTCTCCAGCTCGGTTGAGACGATCTGGAGCTGGCCCAGAAACAGGCCCCCAATGCCCGCCAAGACGCTGCCGATGGCCCAGGCAAGACGGTTCATCACATTGACGTTTACGCCAGATACAACGGCTGCCTCATGGTTGTCGGCGGTGGCACGCATCAGCAGGCCGATGGAAGTGAATTTGAAAAAGGCGCCAAACCCCGCCATGCAGGCCCAGCTGACCAGCGCGGCAATGAGGTGCAGCTGCGAAATCCGCACGCCGCCCACCAGGAATATCCCCGCTGGCAGTGGCGTCACCAAGGTGCGCCCTTGGGGCCCGTAACTCATCTCAATCAGGGCGCGCAATACGATCGACAGGGCAATCGTGAGCATGATGACCGACAGCATCGGCCGGCCGGCCAGCGGCTGGATCAGCAGGACATGAATCACCACTCCCAAAGTTGCGCACGAGGCAATGATGGCTGCAATGGCAAGGGGGAAGGGCAATCCCAGCAGCGTGATGGCGGTCACCGCAAAGAATGCGCCGCAGACCACAAACATGCCCTGTGCGAAGTTGAAAACGTCGGTTGCCTTGAAGACCACCGCGAACCCCAAAGCCACCAGGCCATAGATGCTGCCTAAGGCCAGGCCGCTGAGGAGTACTTGGGCAAACATCGTGAACCTCTTGCGCGTTTTTTTGGTTTATTTGCGTATCGCGCTTCAGCGCGTCGTCAGCGCATTTCGAACTACTTGATGTACTTCACGTAATCGCTGAACTCGCCATATGGCTTGTACTTCTTGGCACCGAAGTCATAGCCGATCATGCGGAACGCGACCGGCCCCGTGTGGTTTTCAGGCGTGAATGTGATGGGCGCAGCCAGCCCCTTGGTGTCCACCGAGAAGCCTTTGTTCATGGACTCAACCAGCTTTACGCGAGTTGGCTCGGCACCCGTCCTGGCGATGGCTTCAGCGGCCATCTGGCCTACGGCCCATCCCGCCACGTAGTTGATGTCTTCCTTGATCGCACCGTGGTTGAATTTGTCAGCCGCCGCCACCATGTCGCGGTTGCCTGGTGCCTGGTCGGTGCCGCCGGGTGTGAAACAGCTCACGACGTTGTAGTTCGCGCCTGCTTCTGGCCCCATGGCTGAATAGATTTGGGGCGAGAGCAGGTACGAGATGCCAAACGCCGGAATCTTCAGGCCGTATTGCTGCATGGCCTTCATGGTGAGGATGGCCGTGTTGGGCACGCCATAGATCGTGATGAAGTCGGGCTTTTGGGCAATGATTTCCAGCACCTGCGGGGTCACGTCGGCGGCAGTGACCTTCATGGTCACCAGGCTGGAAGTCCCTCCCAGCTTGGCTGCCGCTGCGGCGACCATTTGGGCATATTCAACGCCGCCCGCGCTCTCTATCGACACCACCATGACCTTGGGTGCCTTCAGCTTGAGTTGCTCGGCGTAATAACCGACGCCCGTTTGCGCCATTTGGGGATAGCCACAGAAGCCGCCATAGACCAGAGGAGAAACAGGCTCAGACAGTGGCTTGGTGCTGGTGTAGGTTCCGACAATCGGTATCTTGCCCGAACGTATAGTGGGTGCCAGTGATACTTGAGAGCTTGACGAGCCCATGCCTGAAATCCCAAGCACAGGTGTCTGGCCCATCAGCTTTTCGTAGTTGATCTTGTCCTGCGCCGGGTTGAAGCGGCTGTCTTCAGCAAGTACATTGATCTTGCGGCCATTCACGCCGCCAGTCTCGTTGAGCTTGCGCATGTAGGCCTGGAACCCGGTGGCCCAGATGCTCTGTGACGCCGAGGCCGGGCCGCTCAAGTCCATCATCACGCCCCAGTCAATGCGGTCCTTGTAGACGCCGTCTGAGGGGGACTCGAACTGCGCCATGGCGCCCAGAGAGAAGCCAGCCAGGGCCAATGCCACGGAAAATTTGCCTAGGCCCACGTCCACACCTATGCTCAGGCAATGGCCGGACTTGGACACGGACCCGTTTTGTCCGGTGATGGGGGCGGCGACTGTTTGTTTGACTTTCATGATGTCTCCAAGGTTGCGCAACAATATTCTAGATATCGAAAAATTCTCTTGATACTCGAAAAGTATACCACTCAGTATTATTTTTGTGTTTGCGAGTAGATTTTTTGTGTGAGTGTTTTCCCTAGCGATTTAAAGTGCCGCCCCGCCGTCCATGGCGACTTCCGATCCAGTCATGTAGCGGCTCTCGTCGGAGAGCAAAAACAGCACCAGCCCGGCAATCTCTTCCTTGGTACCCAAGCGCTTCATCGGCACCTGCTGAACGCGCCGCAGGTTTTCTTCGCGGCTGCGCACGTTCAGCATGTCCGTGTCGATGGGGCCTGGATGCACCGAGTTGACGCGGATGTTTTTATCTGCCAGTTCCAGCGCAGCAGCTTTGGTCATGCCACGCACCGCCCATTTGGTCGCGGTGTAGGCAATGGCATTGGGTGCGCTGCGCAGGGCCACCGTTGAGGACATGTTGACAATCGCGCCGCTTCCAGTGCGCTCAAAGGCGGAAACCACCGCGCGCATGCCCAGAAAGGTGCCCAGCTGGTTGACGCGGGTGTGTCGCTCGAACTGGGCGGTGTCGGTGTCCGTGATGGATACTGGCGTATAGACACCCGCGTTGTTGACCAGTCCATGCAGGTTTCCGATCTTCTCAGCCACTGCCACTGCTTGCGCCCATTGCGCTTCGCTGGTCACGTCAAGCGGCTGGAAAGTACATGCCGCACCCAGCTCACGCGCCAATTTTTCGCCGTCTTCCACCAGCACGTCGCCAATGACGACCTTGCCGCCTTCGGCGACCAGGCCCCGTGCCTGCGCCTCGCCCAAGCCGCGTGCGCCGCCTGAAATCAGATAAATCCTGTCAGTGAATCGGGCCATGGTGGCTTCCTTGATATGGGAGTCAGGCGGTTTGCAGAGGCTGGCTGGACTCACTCTGCGTTATGCAGGGTTGAATACCGGAATCGTCCTGGCTGGTATCAAGCTTGAAGCCGCGATAGCCATCTGCCACTACCTCATCACATATATTGGTGTAGGTTCCCAAGCCACCAATGTAGGGCAAGAACACGCGCGGCTTGCCAGGAATGTTGGCACCCATGTACCAGGATTGGGTGCCGGTGAAAAGCGTCTTGGACGCCACTTCGTTCACATGCGCAACCCAGTCATCTTCTGCCTGCTGCGTGGGCTCCGCAACGGTCAGGTGTTTGGCCTGCATGTGTTGCAGGCAGTCCGCTATCCACTCAACATGCTGCTCAATCGCCATGATCACATTGGTCAAGACCGACGGGCTGCCGGGGCCGGTAATGAGGAAGAAATTGGGGAAACCCGCCGTCATCAAGCCCAGGTAAGTGCGTGGCCCTGCTGTCCACTTGTCTTTCAATGCAAGTCCGCCCTTGCCGCGAATGGCAATGCGGTCCAGCGCGCCCGTTACCGCGTCGTAGCCGGTGGCAAAGACAATGCTGTCGAACTCATGCAGTCCGGCTGTTGTGCGGACGCCTGCGGGAACAATCGCTTCAATCGGGGAGGCCTTCAAATCAACCAGACTCACATGTGGCTGGTTGAAAGTTTCGTAGTAATCGGTATCGACGCAGATTCTCTTGGTGCCAATCGCATGGTCAGTCGGAGCCAGCAGCCGGGCTACCTCTGGGTCTTTGACGGTGCTGCGGATCTTGTTGCGCACAAACTCGGCAGCACCGTCGTTGGCTTTTCGGTTGGAGTAGATGTCGTTGAAGGCGTGCGTGTAGTTGGCACCGCCCTTGGCCCAGCGGCGCTCGTACTCCTGCTGGCGCTCTG
>JAYVNK010000011.1:0-7877 GCA_043758475.1 Comamonadaceae bacterium
CTATGCCCGCGCAACAGACAAAAAGCTGGCTGCCAGCACGGTAGAACAGGGGTTGACCGAGTATTTGAGCAACCCCACGCTGGGCGCGGCTGCCTGGACCACCATTGGGCGCATGCGCATTGGGGCCGCTGACCCCTCAGGTGTGCTGGACGCCGCCAGCCGAGCCCAGGCGTTGGACCCCAAGGCCGAGGGCCCCGCTCTTTTGGCTCTGGCTGTGATGGGCCAGAAGGTTCCCCAGGCGGAGCCTGTCGTGCGCAAGTACCTTGCAGGCCAACCCGACGTTGAGGTGCGCATGGGCTATGCACGCGCCCTGCTGGACGCCCAGCGCTACGCCGAATCAGCCGCGCAGCTCAAGCTGGTGACCACGGAAAAACCCGACTACGCGCAAGCGTGGCTGATATTGGGCACGCTTGAATTGCAGGACAAAAAGCCCCTGGCCGCCGAAACATCCCTGAAACGCTACGCTGAATTGGCGCTGCCAGCAGGCACCACCCCCAGTGAAGAGATTAGCCGGGGCCTGACCCAGGCGTATCTGTCTCTGGCCCAGATTGCCGAGCAGAGAAAGGACCTGCCCCTGGCTGAAAGCTGGCTAAGCAGAATCGACAATGCCGACGACATGGTCAGCGCCCAAAGCCGCAGGGCCGCGATTCTGGCCGGCCAGGGCAAGCTGGAAGATGGCCGCAAGCTGCTGCGCGCGCTGCCGGCAAAGTCGCCAGCCGATGAACGCCTGAAGCTGATGGCCGAGGTGCAACTTCTGCGCGACAACAAGCAGTTCAAGCCGGCCTATGATCTGCTGGTCGAAAAAACCCAATCCGGCGAGCCCGATTTCGACCTGCTGTATGACCAGGCCATGCTGGCCGAAAAACTCGGCCGACTGGACGAATTTGAACGCCTGCTGCGCCAGGTGATTGCGGGCAAGCCGGACTACCACCACGCCTATAACGCGCTGGGCTATTCGCTGGCTGAGCGCAATGTGCGCCTGCCCGAAGCCCGCGCGCTGATCCTCAAGGCGCTTGAATCGGCACCGGACGACCCTTTCATCACCGACAGCCTGGGATGGGTTGAATTTCGCAGCGGCAACCTGGCGGAGGCCCTTCGCATCCTGCAAGGTGCCTACAAAGCCAAGCCCGACGCCGAGATTGCCGCCCATCTGGGGGAAGTGCTGTGGGCCAGCGGCCAGCGCGACCAGGCGATGGCCGTCTGGCGTGAGGGCGCGGCCCTGAATGCTGACAACGAAACCCTGCTGGAAACGCTCAAGCGCCTGCGTGTGAAGCTGTGATCCGGCTGGCTGCGCGCCGACATCGGCATGCCGTTTTCGCCTTATTTTCGATTGCTATATTATTAATAGCTGGTTGTGCATATCCGACAAGGGCTAGAGGCCAAAATGGTGCCGATACGGCGCAATGGCGGGGTCGTTTGGCACTGCGTGTGGCGGCTAACAGCCCAATCGCTCAAGGCGAATCAGGCGCGCCGCCCGAGGCGCAGTCTTTCTCAGCCAGTTTTGAATTGACGGGCAACGTGCAGACCGGATCCCTGCTGCTGTTCTCACCTTTGGGCACCACCGTTGCCGAGTTGAACTGGACGGCGCAAACTGCCACCTTGCGAGCCAATGGCGAAACCCGCGCGTTCGGTTCGCTGGCCGAATTGCTGAAACAGGCCACCGGTACCGAGATTCCCGTGGCCAGCCTGTTTGCATGGCTGGCAGGGGACAATGCGGCAACACCAGGCTGGCTGGCAGATTTGTCGCAACACGCGCTGGGGCGGGTGGTCGCCCGGCGCAGCGATCCGCTGCCAGCGGTTGAGTTGCGGCTGGTTATTGAAAAATAGCCGCATTTGTCCAAAGCCGAACATTCCAGCAGAAACCACCACCAACAACTTGCAATGCAGAGGCACTTTTGATCAAAGCCCTGTACGACGTCAGCGCACCCGCCAAACTCAACCTGTTCCTGCACATTACCGGCAGGCGCGCCGATGGCTACCACCTGATCCAGTCGGTGTTCATGCTGATTGACTGGTGCGACACGCTTCACTTTGAACTCCGTGCGGACGGCAAAATCAGCCGGGAAGACCTCGGCACGGCACTGCCACCAGACGATTTGATTGTGCGGGCGGCACGGGCGTTGCAGACGGCAGGCGGTTTATCTCAAGGGGCAGGCAAGGGTGCGCACATTGGCGTGCAAAAGCGCATTCCGGCCGAGGCGGGCATGGGTGGTGGATCGTCCGACGCCGCGTCCACCCTGTTGGCGCTGAACCGCTTATGGCAGCTTGATTTCCCGCTGTCAAAACTGGCAGCCATTGGGCTGGGGTTGGGGGCGGACGTGCCTTTTTTTCTGTACGGACACAACGCCTGGGTCGAGGGCGTGGGCGAAAAAATGTCGCCTGTCACCCTGCCAAAGGCGCAATTTGTGGTGGCCAAACCACCCGATGGTGTGCAAACTGCAACGATTTTCCAGCACCCCCACCTAAAAAGAGACACGCCAACTGCTATAATTTCAGGCTTTGCTGAAAACCCCTTTGGCTTTGGTCACAATGACCTGCAAAGTGTCGCCCAATGCCTGTGCCCTGGGATCACCCAAGCGCTGGCTTGGCTTGCGGAAATTGGTGATGGGCCGAATGTGGGCCGGAATGACAGGTTAGGGCGGGGCTTCAAGGGCCGTATGACCGGCTCTGGAAGCGCAGTATTTGCCCGAGTGCAGGGCTATGGGGTGGGGAATGCGCTGCAGCAGAGGAACTGGCCCGTAGCGCCAGACAGGAACTGGCCCGTAGCGCCAGACAGGAACTGGCCCGTAGCGCCAGAGGGATTTCAAGTCAGGTTGTGCAGCAATCTGCAAGCCCATCCCCTGTTGGGGTGGGCGGTTGCTGACATGTGACATCCGGTTTTGAGTGGTTCAGTAGGTTGGTCAGTGAGCCGGTTTATCGGTTGGCAGCATTTTTGCTGCTGACCCGTGTAGGGGAGTCGCCAAGTTGGTTAAGGCACTGGATTTTGATTCCAGCATGCGAAGGTTCGAATCCTTCTTCCCCTGCCAAATCTTTGTGTTTTTGTGGTCCGTGCATTCGTCACCAACTGTGCGTCAGAAATTGTCTGTCCCTCAAACTGAAATCCTCATGCACGTCGCCCAAGCCCCTGATTTCATGGTGTTCACTGGCAATGCCAACCCGGCCATGGCGTCGGAAATTGCCCAGCATCTGAATATTTCATTGGGTGCAGCCACGGTAGGCCGGTTTTCGGACGGCGAAGTTACAGTCGAGATCAACCAGAACGTGCGGGCACGGGACGTGTTTGTGGTGCAGAGCACCTGCGCGCCAACCAATGAAAACCTGATGGAACTGCTCATCATGGTGGACGCGCTCAAGCGTGCATCGGCAGAGCGCATCAGCGCGGTGATTCCTTACTTTGGCTATGCGCGGCAAGACCGCCGGCCGCGCTCCAGCCGGGTTCCAATCACGGCCAAGGTCGTGGCCAACATGCTGCAGGCCGTGGGCGTGGCGCGTGTTTTGACGATGGATTTGCATGCCGACCAGATCCAGGGCTTTTTTGACATTCCGGTGGACAACATCTACGCGTCGCCCGTCTTGCTGGGCGACTTGCGGCAAAAGAATTACGAAGACCTGATCGTGGTTTCGCCCGACGTGGGCGGCGTCGTGCGCGCCAGGGCCATCGCCAAGCAGCTCAATTGCGACCTGGCCATCATCGACAAGCGCCGTCCCCGCGCCAATGTGAGCGAGGTGATGCACGTCATCGGTGAAATTGATGGCCGCAACTGCGTGGTGATGGACGACATGATCGACACCGCCGGCACGCTGGTCAAGGCCGCTGAGGTGCTGAAAGAGCGCGGCGCGAAAAAGGTCTACGCGTATTGCACGCACCCCATTTTTTCGGGCCCGGCCATTGAGCGCATCGCCAATGGCACGGCGCTGGACGAAGTGGTGGTGACCAACACCATTCCCTTGAGCAAGGTGGCCTCGCAATGCAGGAAAATCCGCCAGCTCACCGTAGCCCCGCTGATCGCAGAGACGATCCAGCGCATCGCCAAAGGTGAGTCGGTCATGAGTTTGTTCTCGGATCAAGACACGCTGTTCTGATTCGAGGCAAGTAGCGGGACCTGCGCTGGTTTTCAGCACAGGGCTCTTTTTTAAACGGAGCCGCACTGGTCGCGGTGGGCTCTTACTGGAGTCAATTATGAAATTCGTCGCTTTTGAGCGCGCCATGCAGGGCACGGGTGCGAGCCGCCGTCTCCGCATCACCGGTCGCACGCCCGGCATCGTTTACGGTGGCACCGGCCAGCCGCAACTCATCGAGCTTGATCACAATGCCCTGTGGCATGCCCTCAAAAAAGAGGTCTTCCACTCTACCGTGCTGGACATGGAAGTGGCCGGCTCCGAGAGCAAGGTGCTGCTGCGCGACGTGCAGATGCACCCGTTCCGGCAACTCGTGCTGCACATCGATTTCCAGCGCGTGGACGCCAACACGAAGCTGCACATGAAAGTGCCATTGCATTACAGCGGTGACGAAAATTCGCCTGCCGTGAAAACCGAGGGCTGCATTGCAAACCACGTGGTCACTGAAATCGAAGTGAAATGCCTGCCTGCTGACCTGCCCGAATTCATCGCCGTTGATTTGAGTGGCCTGAAAAAAGGTGTTTCGCTGCATCTGGCCGACATCACCCTGCCCAAAGGCGTGACGGCTGTCATTCATGGCAAGAACAACCCGGTTCTGGTGTCAGTGGTCATGGTCGCCGGTGCGGAGCCAGCGGCCGAAGCAGCGGCAGATGGCGCTGCAGCCCCTGCGGCCGCCGCCAAGGCCGCTGCGGCACCCGCCGCCAAAGCAGGCGCTCCGGCAGCCAAGGCAGCGCCCGCTGCCAAAGCGCCGGCGGCTAAGGCCCCGGCAGCAAAAGCGCCCGCCAAGAAATAGTCTCCTGCGGCCCGGCTGTCCGCAGCCTGCTTACTTGTCAACGGCCCGCTTGTGCGGGCCGTTTTATTTTGAACGCGATAATCTGCGTCAAACACTTCCAAAATGATCAGACTTTTTGTCGGACTCGGCAACCCAGGCCCTGACTACGAGGCCACCCGCCACAACGCAGGATTTTGGTGGATTGACGCGCTTGCACGTGAATTGAAAGTCAACCTTGCGATGGAAAAAAGCCATTCTGGCCTGGTGGGCCGTACCATCGCGCACGGGCAAACGGTGTGGCTGCTCAAACCCCAGGCCTTCATGAACGTGTCAGGCAAATCCGTGGCGTCGCTGGCTCGCTTCTTCAAGATAGCGCCACAGGAGATTCTGGTTGCGCATGACGAATTGGACATCGTGCCAGGACAGGTCAAGCTCAAGCTCGGCGGCAGCCATGCAGGACACAACGGCCTGCGTGATATCCATGACCAGTTGGGCAGCGACGATTACTGGCGCTTGCGTCTGGGCATCGGGCACCCGGGTGTGAAGTCAGAAGTCATTCACTGGGTTCTGAAGAAACCGTCACTCGATCACCGCCTGCAAATAGATGAATGCATCGCCCGCGCAATCAAGGCCGTGCCATTGTTCATCGCGGGCCAGATGGATGCCGCCACCATGCTGGTGCACACCAGCAAGCCACCACGCCCCAAACCGCCCCGACAGACGAAACCAGCCGATCTGGCCGAAGACTCACAGCTCTGCCAAACTGCCCAGTGCCTGCATTCCCACTCACCCATCGACAAGGAATAATTCCATGCGCAACCGTTTACTGTTTACTATTATTGTAATAGCTACAAGTTCAATACCCACGTGGTCTATCTCCCAAAATGCCTACCGATGTGGCAATACCTACAGCCAGACGCCCTGCCCCAATGGCAAAACCCTGGATGTGACCGACAGCCGCACCGCTGAGCAGAAGAAGCAGACGGACACAGCGACAGCCAACAGCGTAAAAGCGGGCGACGCCTTGGAAAAAGCGCGTCTGGCACAGGAGAAACGAGACTTGGCGGCCAACAAAGCCCGGCCGGTGGTGGTTGCACCGTTAGCAGCGCCAAAAGCCGCCGCAGAAGCACAACCCAGAACCCACGCGAAACGCAAAAAGAAAACCTCGCCCTATTTCACCGCCCAAGCCCCGCGCGAGAAAAAAGAGAAGAAACCTGCCAAGGCAAAGAAAGCAGCGTCGTCAAACTAACAATCCATCCCGCTCCAGGCGTCAAGCGCCTGGTGGTGGCTTCGCCTCAGCAGTTGACTCTGCCTTTACCTCTGCCTTTACCTCTGCCTGAAGTCGCCGGTATTTCTGCCACAGCGTCTCGTTGTCTTCCACAAACTGCGGGTTGACGGGAATGCACGCCACGGGGCACACCTGCACGCACTGCGGCTCGTCAAAATGGCCCACACATTCGGTGCATTTGTGGGGGTCAATCTCGTAGATGTCCGGGCCCATGTAGATCGCCGCGTTGGGGCACTCGGGCTCGCACACGTCGCAGTTGATGCATTCGTCGGTGATGATCAGGGCCATGGTTATCATTATCGTTTCCGCCAGTCAACACCACAAATGGGCCTGTTTCTCCTCAAACGCTTCGCCACGCTCATCGGCACGCTGATTGGGGCATCCATCGTTGTTTTTCTGGTGCTGGAGATCCTCCCGGGCGACGCCGCCCAAATCCTCATGGGGCCCGACGCGTCACCCGAAGCCGTGCGCGCGCTTGCAGCCAAGCTGGGGCTGGACCGCCCGCCGCTTGAGCGCTACCTGGCCTGGACGGGCGGCATGCTTGCAGGCGATTTGGGCACCAGCTACACCTACAGTTCACCCGTGCTGGACCTGGTGCTGGAGCGCCTGGCCGTCACCGTGCCGCTGGCCGTGATGGCGATGCTGCTGACCACGGCGGTGGCGCTGTGCGTTGGCATTTATGCCGCCATGCGCCACAACCGCGCGGGCGACGTGGCACTCATGGGCTTGACCCAGGTGGGCATTGCGATTCCCAATTTCTGGTTTGCCATATTGCTCATTTTGCTGTTTTCGGTGCATCTGCAGTGGTTCTCGGCGGGTGGCTTCCCTGGCTGGTCCGATGGCATGGCAGACGCTTTCAAATCGCTGCTGTTGCCAGCCTTGTCATTGGCTGTGGTGCAGGCCGCAATTCTGGCGCGCTTCACGCGCTCTGCCGTGCTGGAGGTGCTGCGTGAAGATTTTGTGCGCACCGCCCGCGCCAAAGGCCTGTCAAAGCGCGCCACAGTGTGGAAGCACGTGCTGCGCAACGCGATGATTCCGGTCATCACTGTCATGGGTTTGCAGTTTGCCGAACTGCTGGCGGGCACGATTGTGGTGGAGAACGTGTTTTACCTGCCGGGCTTGGGGCGGTTGATTTTTCAGGCAATTTCCAACCGCGACCTGATTGTGGTGCGCAACTGCGTCATGCTGCTGGCCGCCATGGTGGTGGTGGTGAATTTCATCGTGGACGTGCTGTATGCGGTGATTGACCCGCGGGTGAAGGCGAGTGACATATGAGTGCGCCGCCCGCTGCGTCGCCCGGCGCATCACCGAGTGCTTCATTGCACGCAACGTCTGCGATCCTTAAGAACACTGCAAGCCCCACTTCATTCTGGTCACGCGCCAGGCAAAACAGCAGTTTCGCGCTGGGTGCGGTGCTGACCTTGCTGCTGGTCACCGCAGCAGCGCTGTCCCTGGTCTGGACGCCCTGGTCGCCCTATGAGATTGACATGGCGGCCAAGCTGCAGGCCCCCAACCGCCTGCACTGGCTGGGCACCGACCCTTTTGGGCGCGATGTGGCGTCGCTGCTGCTGGTGGGCGCACGCAATTCCATCCTGGTGGGGGTGATTGCGGTCAGCATTGGCTTGGTGGTGGGCGTCTGCCTGGGGCTGCTTGCGGCTGCCAAGCGTGGTTGGTCGGAAGAAGTCATCATGCGCCTGG
>JAYVNK010000012.1:0-7778 GCA_043758475.1 Comamonadaceae bacterium
CCATTGACGAGTTTTGCCGCAAGCACGACATGCCGCAGATTGGTGCCGTGCCGGATGAGCCGCTGTTTGCCGAAGCTGAACGTCTGGGCTTGGCACCGATTGATTTTGCGCCAGACAGCGCAGGCGCGCAGGCGATTCGTGAGCTTGCGGGCAAGGTGAAGCGGCTGACCATACCCGCTGCTGCCGATGCCACGGAGGGATCAACACTTTCAGCCCGGCTCAGGGTTTAGCCGCTGCCCAAGGCAGCCTGTCAGCAAATACGCGGCAGTTGCTCGCCGATCAGCGTATCCACAATGCGCTCACCACCAAATGTGGTGCGCAAAATCACGGTAGCCTGCGGGCTGGCGGCTACCTCGCCAATTCGAGCCGCATCCCTGCCTGCACCGTGAGCGCGCATGGCGGCGAGCACGGCATCTGCGCTGGCCTTGGGCACTACAGCCACCAACTTGCCTTCGTTGGCAAAATACAGCGGGTCCAGCCCCAGAATGGCACAGACTCCTTTGACTTCGTCACGCACCGGAATGCAGGCTTCCTCAATGCGCATGCAAACATTGCTGGCTTGGGCAAATTCGTTAAGCACGGTTGCCAGGCCACCACGGGTTGCGTCGCGCAGGCAGTGGATATCGGGGCAGACCGCCAACATGGCTTGAACCAGGCTGTGCAAGGCTTGGGAATCACTTTCAACGGATACATCGAGCGCCAGGTCACCTCGGGCATTGAGGATGGCCACGCCGTGGTCGCCCATGCTGCCGTTGACCAGGATCACATCGCCCGGCTGCGCCCGGCTGGCATTGATTTCAATGCCTTTGGGGATCACGCCAATCCCCGCAGTATTGATGAAAAGTTTGTCTGCGGCCCCTCGGTTGACGACCTTGGTGTCACCGGTAACAATCGCCACCCCCGCCTTGGTTGCCGCAAGCTGCATGGAGGCGGCGACGCGGCGCAGTGTGTCGATGGGCAGGCCTTCTTCAATGATCACGCTGCAACTGAGGTACAGCGGCTGCGCGCCGCTCATGGCCAGATCATTGACGGTGCCATTCACGGCCAGGCAGCCAATATCGCCACCGGCAAAGAACAGGGGATGCACCACATACGAGTCCGTGGTGAAGGCAAGCCGGTCGCCACGCGTCGCCATATCAGCAATACTAAGCCGTGCCTGATCCTCTAGATTGTTGAGCAACGGGTTGTCAAAATTGGCGACAAACACGTCGTCAATCAAATCCTGCATCGCCTTGCCGCCACCGCCATGGGCCATGGTGACGGTGGTGCCATGAAGCTTGCCACCGCTGCGCCTGGGCCGGCCCGCTGCACCGGATTCGTCGGCGCAGCCACTCCCGCTATCACCGTCGTTTTTGCTCATGCGGCCGACTTCGCAGCGCGAGGCTGGCGCGCCAGATGCACCCGCGCATAGCTGTATTGCGCAGCGCAGGCACCCTCGGACGAGACCATCAACGCGCCAATCGGCGTCTGCGGCGTGCAGGCAGTACCGAACACCTTGCATTCCCAGGGTTTGATCACGCCCTTGAGCACCTCGCCGCATTGGCACGACTTGGGGTCGGCAATTCTGACGTTCGGCACGGCAAATTTGCGTTCGGCGTCAAAGCGCGAAAATTCTTTGCGGATACGCACACCGGAATGGTCAATCGAACCCAGACCACGCCACTCGAAGAATTCGCGCAATTCAAACACTTGGGCTATCGCCGCCAGGGCCTGGGTATTGCCGGCTTCTGAAGTCGCGCGAACATACTGGTTTTCGACCTCGCAGCGGCCTCGATCCAGTTGCTTCAACAACATCCAGATCGACTGCAATATGTCCAGCGGCTCGAACCCTGCAACAACGACAGGCCTGCGGTAATGCCCGGCAATAAACTCGTAGGGCCATGACCCAATCACCATGCTGACGTGCCCCGGCCCCAGAAAGCCGTCAAGCATCAACTCGGGTGAGTCCAGCACCGCCTTGATGGTCGGAATGATGGTGATGTGGTTGCAAAACAGGGTGAAGTTGCCAACGTCTTCGGCTTGCGCCCGCAGCAAGGTGAACGCGGTACTGGGC
Source organism: Comamonadaceae bacterium (assembly GCA_043758475.1). Taxonomy (GTDB): domain Bacteria; phylum Pseudomonadota; class Gammaproteobacteria; order Burkholderiales; family Burkholderiaceae_C; genus JANYCG01. The sequence goes on from JAYVNK010000012.1 coordinate 2,054, forward strand.
ATGGTGGTCTCGAAACCCAGCGCGAAAAAAATCACCTCTTTGCCGGGGTTCTCGCGCGCCAGTTTCAACGCGTCCAACGGGGAATAGACCATGCGAATATCCGCGCCGTCGGCCCTGGCCTGCAGCAGGCTTTTGCGCGACCCCGGCACACGCATTGCATCGCCAAAAGTCGTGAATATGACATTCGGCTGTTCGGCCAAAGCCACGCAGTCATCGACCCGCCCCATCGGCAGCACACATACCGGACAGCCCGGGCCGTGCACCAGCTCGATCGAGTCGGGCAGCATGGCTTCAATGCCGTATTTGAAGATGGTGTGGGTGTGACCACCGCATACTTCCATGAGTTGCAGCGGGCGCGTACGGCCCGCTGACACTTTCGCGGCCAGTGCGGCAATTTCCTTTTGCAGAGCACGCGCCTGAATTGGATCCTGAAACTCGTCAACGTATTTCATGGCTTCGCCACCTCATGAAGGCCACCGCGCTGATCGGCCAGCAGCGTGTGAACCAAATCCCAGAGAATGTGATAGATCAATACATGGGTTTCCTGAATGCGGTGGATGCTGTCGGACGGCACCACAAGGCAATGGTCCAGATTCGCGCTTTGCGCCATCAGGCCGCCGTCCGCGCCGCAAAGTCCTATGGTGACTATGCCAAGACCCTTGGCGGTGGCAAACGCAGCCAGCAGGTTCTGTGAATTGCCGCTGGTTGATATGCCAATCAATGCGTCGCCTTTGCGCGCCAAGGCGATGAGCTGGCGCACAAACACGTGGTTGTAACCAACGTCGTTGGCTACGGCACTTAAGATGGCCACATCAGCCGCCAGGTTCACCGCCGCCAGTGCCGGGCGCCCGGTCGTTACAGGGTGCAAAAACTCCACGGCAATGTGGGCTGCATCACAGCTTGAACCTCCATTGCCCATCGTGAACAGCCGCCCGCTTTGCTGGTAAACCCCGGCAATGGCGCGGGCAACCTGAACCACTTGCTGGGTGTATTGCGCAAAAAAGGCATGTTTGGCATCCCTGCTGGATTGCACTTTTTGTGCAATCGATTCGACCAGCGCAGAGTCGAGCGTTTGATCTCGCGCAAAGGTGTTTTGCGGATCCGCCTTCAAGAACGGGTAAAGCGCCTGCAGGTCGGGGTTGACGCCTGCCATGGCGCTCTTAATTGGCCGCAGACGATTGCGCTGCAAACATGGCTTCAAGCTCGCCTTCAATGTCACCCATCTCCTTCAGTAGCTGGAGGGTCTTGGCGGCTTCGGCCTCGTCGATGCGGCTCATTGCAAAACCAACGTGAATCAGCACCCAGTCGCCAACGCAGGACTCCACCGGATGCTCGGCATCAACGATGCAGGAGATGTTGACTTCCCGTTTGGCACCGCTCACGCTGACCAGCGCCAGCCGGTTTGCAGCATCCGTGATCTGGACAATCTGGGCGGGAACGCAAACGCACATGGTGATCAACCCCTTTGAAAATTCAAATGGCTTGGGCGGCTGCAACCATGGCCTGCCCGAGCGCCAAGCCGCCATCACTGGCTGGAACGCGTGAATGTGAATAAACCGTGCAGCCTGAACCTTCCAGCCCCTTGGCCACCAGGCCAAACAGGATGTCATTCTGAAAAACGCCACCCGACAGTGCGATTCGATTTTGCCACGGATTGCCATGGTGCCGGGTTAATTCGGCCACCATCGCAATGATCGCGTGACTCAGGCCATTGTGAAAGCGAGCGGCCATTTTGCCGATGCTTTCGCCTTGTGCGATGTCGTGCAGCAGCGCAGGCCAGAGTGGTTGTGGTTCGAGCCAGGCCATGCCTGAAGCATCTGCCGTCGCCACTGCAAAGTCATAACGCTCCCCGCGCTGCAATGCATCCGGGTCAACGCAGGCTTCCAGTTCAATTGCCGCCTGTCCTTCGTAGCTGACCACATTGCACACGCCAGCCAGCGACGACACTGCATCGAACAGGCGTCCGCAGGAACTGGTCAACGGGCTATTGAAGTGGGCGCGAATCATCGCATCAACCACCGCTAAAGTTTGGGGTTGCACGGTTTGAAAAAAATTGATGCCAGCGAACCCCCGCTGCAAAATGTCCGGCTCAAACTGTTGCGCCAAATAGGCATAGGCGATGCGCCACGGCTCGCGAATGGCCAGCGTGCCGCCCGGCATGGGGACCGGCCTGAACGCTGCGAGGCGACAGCTCTGGCGGTAGTCGGCCAGCAGGAACTCGCCGCCCCAAAACGTGCCGTCGCTGCCAAACCCCAGACCGTCCAGCACGATCCCAAGCACCGGCTTTGCGCACAGCGGCACCGCGTTATCAGCCAGACACGCGGCAACATGTGCGTGGTGATGCTGAACCTCGACCAATACCGGTGGCTTCGCTGAACTCTTTGCGTTGGCCCAGTCCCGGCCCAACTTGGACGACAGGTACTCTGGATGCAAATCGACTGCCAGCACACTGGGCGCGTGGTCGAACATGCCCAGGTACAAATCCAGAGACTCCCGATAAGCCGCCCAGGCCCGCGCACTCTCAAGATCCCCCAAGTGATGCGACAGGATGGCCTGCCCATCCCGCAAAAGGCAGAAGCTGCTTTTCAATTCCCCGCCAAACGAGAGCACTGCAGGCGCGGTGTCAAATCCAGGGGGCAATTGCAAAGCGGCTGGCGCGATGCCACGTGAGCGCCGCAGCCAACGGGGTTTGGCACCATTTGCCCGTACCACCGAATCGTCCACCCGATTCAGGATGTCACGGTCATGCAGGAGCAAAAAATCAGCGATACCGCCCAGCCGATCACGGGCTTGGGTGTTGTCAATGCACTGCGGCTCGTCTGAGGCGTTGCCGCTGGTGAAAACAATCGGAATGTCCACACCTTCCATCAACAGGTGGTGCAAGGGCGTGTAGGGGAGCATGAAACCAAAGGCAGGCTGGGCTTTGGCAACTGAAGCAGCAAGTACTTCTGACGTTGCAAGTTTGAGCAAGACTATAGGGGCAGCCGGGCCTTGCAGCAGGTCGCGCTCGCAATCAGTTAGATTGCAATAGCGGGCGATGACCGCCACGGTGCGCGCCATCAACGCAAAGGGCTTGTCATACCGGTGTTTGCGGGTGCGCAGCCTTGACACTGCGGTCTCGTTGGTGGCATCGCAGGCCAAGTGAAAACCACCCAGACCCTTGACCGCCACGATGTGGCCCGCAAGGATCAGGCTGCGGGTCTGTGCGATTGCATCGAAGCCTGTTGACAGTTGGGCCAACGAAGCATCGCCACTACGCTCAAGCCAGACCTGCGGCCCACAATCTGCGCAGGCGTTGGGCTGGGCATGAAAGCGCCGATTCTGGGGGTCATGGTATTCATGGGCGCATTGCGAGCACATCGGAAAAACGTCCATGCTGGTGTTGCAGCGGTCATAGGGAATCGCGCGCAAAATTGAAAAGCGCGGGCCGCAGTGGGTGCAATTGGTGAACGGATAGTGAAACCGCCGATTTACCGGATCAAAAATTTCTTCCAGGCAAGCGACACACGTAGCCGCATCGGCGGCAACACCGGTTCGAGCCAGCCCCGGCAGGCTGTCGACAATGTGAAAACCGGGTTCCAGCGCTTGTTGGCAGGGCTCACGTTCGATTTGGTCAATTCTGGCCAATGGGGGTGGCGAATTACGCAATGCCGCCACAAAATCATCCAGACGATCCTGCGTGCCGCACGCAACAACAGTGACTCCGGCAGTGTCGTTGCACACTGTTCCCACCAGCCCACGCTCGCTCGCCTGTAAGTACACCCAGGGCCGTATGCCAACGCCCTGCACTATTCCAGTCAAGCGAATTCTCTCTGTGCAAAACGGAACTCGTTTATCTGGTGCTGTAGCCATCACCACTGGGCCCAGGTGCAATCAAGTTTGCAGTAAAAAGCAACCATGCCCGCTCGAATCTGGTTGGGCCTCGTCGATAGTCACCAACCACTTTCCTAAACACCGAAGCGCGATTGCTAATTTCCGAAAGCTGGATCGCTGAACTTGCCCTCCAGCACATACTGCATGTCGCGAAACTTGTTTTGATTCTTAACGCATCCTTTGGGGTCAAAGCACATGAAATAGCCGCGAATCGTCCCGTCGCCCTTCAGCTTCGCGTACCGCCCAGTGCCGCCAACGATAGTGAATGGACCGCTAAAGACGGTCTCTTCAGGTGTTCTTCGTTTGGAGTCCGCCTGAAAATTGATCAGAATTCGATCCCGCTTCGCATCCGGCAACTCATCCTTGGTCGGGCCAGGCGCAAGTTTGCAGACGGTCAGATTGATGGAGCCAATCATTTTTCCGCTGCTCACATTGAACTTGAACGGATGAGATCTGGTGGACGCGGGGGAACGGCTGCCCGGGATCATCGAGTTGTAGGTCGGCAGGTTGGAGGATATGTTGTTCATTGGCGCATTGCCCGAACAGGGAATTGCCCGATAGATAAATTCCCCGTTGCTGCCACCATCCCAAGGAACCACCTCAGCGTTGTTTGGCCAGTCATGTGTATGAACCATCGCAGCGAGACCGAAGCTACCCTCCACACCTTGAGACCATGCAACAAGCGGCATGCCCACTACAGTCACCAAAAGTGCAATCGAAAAACTTCCAATCCGGCTCAAAAACTCAAACATGACAATCCTTACTTTTAAACATTCTTGAAACTTGATCGTTGCAAGGCGCAACCACCCAGTCCAGCGACAAGAAAGCTCGACGGAACAACTTCAAGTGATTTCACACAGCGTACGCCGAATTTGAGACAGGAGCACCTAAATACATACTTGAAGGACTCAATCTCAAATTTTGGTGCCAGTGCCATACTCCTGCCGTGGCAAAGCCCGATCGTCAGGCAAATTGAGTTGGGCTACATTGACAGACTGGAGCCAGAGCGACGGCGCCCACTAACAACGAGACCACCCGCCAACAGTGCGACCAACAACCCCAGCGCGCCTGCGGACAGGGAGATTGGCGACACCGGCACGATGCTCATTACCCACTCCAATATGCGCAAATAAGGAGGGGCGACTGCAACAGGAATGGTGACATTGACTGGAACTGTGTCGTTCTCCCCATTTCGGACGAGTAGTTTGTGATTCCCCGGGGTCGCCGGAACGGTAATCTCCACTAGAAAGTCGCCGTCAGAGTTGATTTGGCCTTTGCCAGCCACCGAGCCATCGGCCGTCCAAACCAGCGTGACTGGTCGATCTCCGCCCTCGAACCCATAACCGTAACCGCGAACCGTCGTTTTCCCGCCGGGCTGCGAAACCTCGCATGAACCTACTTGCCCACATGCAAAAGCGACAGGGGAAGCGAAAACCAGAAAGGCCCAAGCCAAGTGCATGAGTGCAGAACGAATCATGAATATCTCCTTTAGCGAGGAGTAGACTACCCCGCAATTGAGATTATGTCAATTTGTTTCAGAGTCGCTTTTTCAAAATTTTTGCAAATGCTGGTGCACGATATTCGGCGGAATGCTACTGAGTTCGTTGACGAGAGCGGACAATTCATGCATCTGGGCGTTTCGCAGGGATGGCCATTAGGCGGTTGCCACATAAAAGTGAGGCATGTTGGTTTTGTACAGTGCTGGAATCGATAGACGAAACCTACGTCTCTACCGAACATTGAGGAAGTAGAAAATCTCCCATGGCACACGACGGTATCCACATTGGGCAGCTAGCCAAAATGCTTGCAACCAGCACCAAGACGTTGCGGTTTTACGAAGGCATGGGGCTGC
>JAYVNK010000013.1:0-7740 GCA_043758475.1 Comamonadaceae bacterium
CAAACCTGGGGCGGGCCACTTTTGTGACATGCAAGCTGGATGGCGCATTGCTGCAGGGAACCAAGGCGCAAGGTGCCGTCATGGCGAAAGGCTGCACGCTCATGGGTGCCAACCTTGGTGAAGCGAATTTCGCCGGTTGCAATTTTGGCGGCGCGGACATGACGGGGGTGCGCCTGGTAAAGGCCACGCTGGATGGCGCTAACCTGAGTGACGCGAAAATCAACGATTCCGACTGGCGGCTGGCTTCGGCCAAAGGGGCTTTGCTGCGCAAGACGTCGGTTCAACGGGCTTCCCTGGCCGGCGTGAACTTCGAGAACGCCGTGCTCCAGCATGCGGATCTGCGTGGCTCGGACCTGAGGAGCAGCAATCTGTTTTCAGCTGACATGAGCCGGGTCCGCCTGGATGGCGATGTAAAGCTGGAGGGCGCCCTTCTGAAACGCGCGCGCACCTGGCCGCGCCTGACGCCTGCGCAGCAGGCAGCCGCCCCGTGAGCCCGGATCTGCTGTCCATTGCGGTATCAATGGGCGAGACGATGGAAGGTCTGGATTTACGCAAAGGCCATTTCGCTCGCACTTTTCTGGGAGGCGGCACGTTCATCGGCGTCAATTTTTCTCAAGCCGACTTTCGTGAATCTGACCTGCGAGAAACGGTTTTTGATGGCTGCGATTTACGCGGTGCGATGCTGACCGGTGCGGTGCTGCGCCGCACCGTCTTCAATCGCTGTCAACTTGACCATGTCTCTTTTCAAAATGCATTGCTCCATGCATGCGTCATTTCCGAGTGTGAAGCAACCCATGCGCAGTTTCACGACGCGCGTTTGAGTATGGCGACAATCTCCCAGACAAAACTGGATCACGCCAGCCTGCAAGGTGCAGATCTTGAATCTGCCGTGCTGACAGGCTGCAGCCTGCTTGATGTCAACGCTGATCACGTAAATTGGCGCCACACCAGCGTCTTGGACTGCGATTTGACCCGTCTGACGTGGTTTCAATCCAAGTTGGTACGGACTATTTTTTTCAAAACGTCCTTGCAGAATATGTCTTTTGAAGGCCTCAATCTGGAGGGGTGCATGTTTTCTTCGGCCAACCTGTCTGGTTCAAATTTTTCGAGTGTTTCAATGCCTCAATGCAATTTTCAGGGGGCCACACTGGATGGCGCCCGTTTTTGCGGCGTAGAGGCGCCGCTCGCCATTTTTTGTGAAGTAACGGCCAAGCAGCGCGTGGATTTCACCGGGGCCAAATTGCGCCAGGCGTTGTTTACTTCTGCGCAACTGCCGGGCGCATTGTTCGGCGGCGCTGATTTGTACCAAACGCACTTCGCTGCCGCCAATGTGGTGGGTGGCGATTTCAAGGGTGCCGAGCTGACTTACGCCGATTTTCGCCACGCGCAATTGGACAAGGCTGACCTACGCGAAGCCACCATGTTTCGCACGTGTCTGCACGGGGCAACAACACTGGAGGCGCGAATGACCGACCGCGCGCGCGCCTTGGAAACGGACCCTGACTTGGCCGAATCAGAGCGGTGGCAGGCGATTGCAACGTGAACTGCTGATCAGCAATTTGAGAAAATTTCTGGAGAATGATGATGAACTCTGTCAGTGAAAAAATCCCGGTTCCGCAACGCACTGGCGCAGCCAGAAAACGAGAACTGCCCGTGTCCAAGTTAGCTTCTCCTGCCAGCCCCACACCCGGTGAATGGTGCGTTGGCATCGTTCAATCGACCGGGGAGAACGGCCTTGAAATAACGAGCGGTGGAATGCGGGCGCGCGCTATACGGGCGGTGAGCTGCCTGCTGGAGCCAGAGCACGGGGACAGCGTCGCTTGCTTGCGGGTGGCCCCGGATGAAGTGTGGATTATTGCGGTGCTGCACAGGGAAGAAGGCGTCCCCAATGTACTGAGTTGCGCAGGCACCACGCGCCTGCGGGTGCGTGAAGGCGAACTCAAAATTGAAGCGGCGACCCTGGCACTGCAAAGCGAGCAGCTAAGAGTTGTATCGAAACATACCCATTTGACGACGGAAACTGCCCAGTTGGTCGGGAGGCAGTTGCGGATCGTAGGTACGGCCATCAACGTAGTGGGGTCAGTCTTGTCAACAGTGATGGATCGGGTAAATCACTTTAGCAAGCATTACCTGCGCACGACAGAGGGTATTGATCGCGTGAGTGCTACACACATTGAGTGTGAGGCTCAACAACTGATGCGGCTGGACGCCGAACATACGCTGGTAAGTGGCGCCCAATTGGTCAAAGCCCGTGGCGCTCAAATACACTTCGGATAGGCATTCACCATGTTTGCAAACTGCCAAATGATGGGAACCGACATGGGTTTCCCGGACGTGTGCCTGACGCCCGCGCCACCGGCTCCTGCGCCGATACCCATTCCCTACCCTAATATTGCAATGGGGCCCATGGCGATACCCAACTGCCCAACCATATTGATCATGGGAATGCCTGCGCACAACATGGGAACGACCATTCCAATGACCAACGGCGACAACGCCGGCTTGGCAACCGGCGTCGCGTCAGCCACAGTCATGGGCCCCAGCCGACATTTGACAGGTGCCTTTACTGTCTTGTTCCTGGGGATGCCGGCCACCCGTTTGACCAGCGTCGCCTTGCAAAACAGCACCAACTGCCCAGGTGTGCGCATCGTACCAAGCCAGACTTTGGTGCTTTTGCTGGCACCGTGAAAACCTCCAGCTCAAGGCTTGCCGCCGTTCCATTCTTTTGAGATTTCCGAAGCAGTCTTGCCGGGAGAAAAGTACCGCGCGTTGTGCCGCTGCCAGTCAGCTTGAACCACTCCTTTCGATAGCTGGTCAACTTCACCTTTGACCATCGCTACCGGGAATTTACGCTCTCGGCCATCTGTCAGGGCTTCGACCACCCGTCCGCCAACAAAGCGCACCCTCATTACTAGCGGAGAACCCACTTCGTAGACGCATCGTTGGCCGGTATAAACGTCTTTTATCACTTCGCCAGTGCCCAGCGTGATATCGTATTCGAGCAAATTAAACTTTGAGTTGTTGCGCGGCCCATGCCTGCAACGCGCCACCACTTCATTGATCTCCTGCAACCACAGGCGAGAGTTGCTGGCTGCCTGCGGCAAAAATCCTGGTGACCAGCCTGGATCCATTCGCTTTATTTGCTCATCCAGACTGATGTTGATCATTTCCGCAAGCTTCGGATTAGGCAGGTCGCCGGGCACTTCCACCGGGCCGTCGATACAGGCGCTGAGCAATGCTGTCACGAACGAAATAGCCATGATTTTTGATCCCAGGACGTAGCGCTGAAACATGTTGCATATTATATTGTTGGACGTGTCAGGCATATGCTTTGCTACAGTGTGGACAGGAGGCCTTGATGCCGCTTGTGGTTTGAATGTCGCGTTCTCCAATCGTCCTATGCAGGGCAGGTTGTCGAAGCCGGTTTTTTTAGGATGTCGCCTTTTTGAAGTGATTCAATAATGAAAATTGCGGTCGTCAGCATGCATGGAGTGGCAGGTGGGGGTGGACTCGCTGCAGAGTTTGACGCTGGCGGCGGCAGCATTGGTCGCGCGGCCTCCAATCTGCTGGTGCTGGACGACCCGGACCGCACGGTGTCGCGAGTGCATGCACAAGTCCTCTCCCGCAACGGTGCTTTTTTCATCATAGACAGGGGTAGCAACCCCTTGTCGCACAACGGGCGCTCGTTGGGCTTGGGTAACGAGGCGCCACTGGCAAATGGTGACCGCTTGCAAATGGGCAGCTTTGAATTGACGGTGAGCCACGCCGACAGCACCGACAGCGATTCCCTGCTGGACAACTTGCCTACCGGTGCAGCAGCGCTGACACCGGCAAAGCCTGCGACGCCTGATGGTGCCGATGATCCATTTGCTGATTTGATGGTGGGCTTGGCACCTGCCCCAGTCGCACGAGCTGCTCCAGCACCGACCCATCCTGAATTTTTCCCGGATCCGATGGGGCTGGATATGGCACCTTCAAAACCAGGCAAGTCAGACCCTTTTGGCGACTTGATGGGCTTTGCGGACGGCGGCGGCGCCAGTCCGCCCGCTTCTGGAAATAACGCCTTCGAGGGGCTGCCCAACGCCGGCTCGTCGAGCATTGACGATCTGTTTGGCTTGGGACCCGCAACGGCTGGGGGTGACCCGCTGGCGCTGTCGCCATTGGCCAGCCCCTTGTTTCAACCCAACACGGCATCGTCTGCCGACCCGCTGGACGCCTTGCTGGGCAATGGTCCAAAAGCCACAATGGCCAGCCGAAGCGACCATGTGCCCATGCTGCAGCAGGCATTTGCCATGCCACCTGCCGTCAGCGCAAAGCCCGCTCCTGCACCAGCGCCCGCCTTGGCTACGCGACCTGCCGATGTGCCGACTACACCGATAGCCAGAGCGATGCCTGCACCGGTTGCTATGGCTGTTGTAGCTGCACAAGTCGGTACTGCAACCGACAGTGAATTGCTGGCGGCTTTTTTACGCGGGGTCAAAAGCACCCACCAAATGCCGGCCAAGCTGACGCCCGAGCTGATGGAGCGCGTGGGTGCCATGCTGCACACAGCTACCCACGGCACTTTGCAGCTCCTGCTGTCACGGCAAGAATTCAAGCGGACCGTGCATTCCGAGGTCACGATGATCTCTGCCGAGGCCAATAACCCACTGAAGTTTTCTCCCAACGCTGAGGTGGCGTTGGCGCACATGCTTGGGCCCAGGGTCCGGGGGTTTATGGAGGCTGAGGACGCCATGAACAACGCCTATGCCGACCTTCGTGCCCACCAGTTTGGCGTGATGGTGGGCATGCGCGCGGCGCTGTCGCACGTGCTGGGGCTTTTTACGCCTGACAAACTGGAAAAGCGGCTGACCGAAAAGTCCAGGTTCGACGAAATTTTCAGCGCCAGCAGAAAAGCAAAACTATGGGATCAGTTTTGCAAACTGCATGTCGGCATTGCCGCCGAGGCCGAGGACGATTTTCATACGCTGTTTGGCAAGGCTTTTGCCGCCGCTTATGACGAACAGATGGCGCGTTTTCAATCTGAAAAATAGCCTGGAAGAACCGCGTGGAAGTCGAAATTGTCACCCTGTCCCAGCAAGGCGGGCGCAACTACAACGAAGATGTGCATGGGCATTGGAACGACGGGCAGTACGTTGCTTGCCTGGTGGCCGATGGTGCGGGGGGGCACGGCGGCGGCGATGTCGCTGCGGAAATTGCACGCAAAACCATTCTGGAGGATTTTTCAGGCCAGCCGGAGATCAGTGTCAGCAGCTTGCGTGCCTTGCTCTTGCGCGCCAACGAGGCCGTAGTGGCGCGACAGAGCGAGGGGGGCAAACTGGCAGGCATGCGAACCACGGTGGTGCTGGCAGTGATCGACCTGCACAGTGACGCTCTGATGTGGGCGCACTGCGGCGACAGCCGGGCCTATCTGTTCAGGGGCGGCAAGGCGCTTGCCCGCACCACTGACCACAGCCTGGTGCAGCAGATGGTAACCAGTGGCATGATTGACGACGAAGGCGCACGCCTCCATCCGCAGCGCAATCTGTTGCTGTCCGCGCTCGGAAGTTCTGAAGCAGAGCTCGACTTGACTGTCTCAGAACCCATGAAGCTGCTGCCCGGCGATGTGTTGCTGCTGTGCAGTGATGGCGTATGGGAGCCGGTGGGCGATGCGTTGCTTGAAAGCATGCTCAAAGAGGCCGCCAGCCCCAGCATTTGGCTCAAGCAGCTGGACGAGAGCGTGCGCACCAACGCCAAGCCAGACCATGACAACTACACGGCGCTGACGCTTTGGGCTCACGCTGAAGACGAAGTCACGCAAATGATGGGCAGCAAATAGTTTCCAGTGCAGACAGCGATTTCAAGTTCCGCAACCATTACGTAAGGAGAAAACAGATGAAAAGCAAAACCCTCCGTCACACCCGCAGGTCACGCGCAAAAGCAGCGTTATGCGTTGCCAGCGCTCTCGCGTGCTTGGCCCCCGCGCTCGCGCAGGCGGCCTGTAACACCCTGTTTGAAGCGACCATCACCTCAGTAGGCTCCACACAGCAGGTTTGCAGCACCACCCTGGAAAGATTCTATGAGGCCGCGATTCGCGATGTCGGTGATCGGTTCGCGGGTTATACACAGACCTCTGCGGTGTCCACCAACTCACGCCTGTTGGGCGTCACCACTTTGCTGGATTATGCGAGTGGCAGCACCATGCTGACGTTGCGGGTACCAGATATCGGGCTGAACCAGTCGTTCACGGGAATCGACCGGGCAGAAAGTGCAGTTCTGCTGCGCAACTATTTGCGGGACAACCCCCAGCTTTATGGCGACCTGCAACGGCGCCAGGCCGCCGTTTCGCCGCTCAGCCCCATCGCGGGGACCGGCGGTGTCATGGGCCAGGCCATCATGGGCGACTTTTCAAGCAGCTTTACTGAGAGCGCCACGCGCATTGCATCGTCGCAGGGCAATGCATCGCAAGGCGCGCAAAGCGTCTTAGGGGCGGCGGTGCTGCTCAGCAGCCATTCGGTGGGTGACGCCACGGTGCGAAGCGTTTCCGTCCCTCTGTCTTACACGGTGCGCAATGACATTGACCCGCGCCGTCAGGCGCTGGTGCGCGGAGGGTTTGGTGTGCTGGATTCAGCAGGTGCCAAGTCTTACCAGGCACGCCTGTCGGCTGGTTACCGCTTTCCGATGTCCGATGCCTGGGTGCTGACACCCATGCTGGGCATGAGCCTAGCGGCCTCGGCAGACGCTGCTTTTTTTGTGGGCGTGGTTCACGGCTCGCTTGCGAGCACTTATACGTGGGAGTTTGACAGTTTCGACTTGACGATGGGCAACATGCTGGGCTACTACCAAACCTTCAATCCACCCGGCTTGAAGTATTCCCTTGACCCCAAAATTCGCACCACGGCTCTTGTGAACGGACTGTTTCTGAGCCAGCCCATCAGTTTGGGTGGCAGCAAAATGTCGATCGAGTACGGCGTGTCTGACTCACGGTTATCAGGTACAAGCCTATACCAAAACAACTCCCAGGAGGTCACCATTTCGCTTGGCACCAATAAAAACGCGTTGTCGGCCCGCAGCTTTCTGCGTGGCACTCTGGCACTGCAGCGCGCCAAAGACAGCAAGGGCGTGTCGCTTAACGTGAATTACTGGTTTTAACGTTCAGCGAGTTTAAGAAGCGCGCGATGCAACAGCACCCGGTGCTTGCATGGTTTGCAGCTGCCCTGTTGGCTGTAGCGGCCATGGGTGCCCAGGCTGACTACGGCACCGATCAAACCGGATATGCGGGCTCTGGCCGCTACGACTTGATAGAAAAGCAGGTGGAGGCACTGGCCAAGCAAGGGCCGCTGCGCACGCGCGACCAGCACGCCTTGTGTTTTGCCTATTCCAAGCTTAAACGCTACGAGCGCCTGCTGCCCTGCCTGAACCAGTTGCAGGCGCTGGTCGCCAAAGGCGACCGGCGCACGCGCATTTTTGGCCTGGATGACGCCACGCCCACCATCCACCTGATGCGGGCAGAAGCATTGACCGACCTCGGACAGTACGCAGAAGCCCGCAAGCAAGCCAATGATGCGCTGGTGTGGCTGCGCAAAGAAAACAGCAGCGACGAAGACATGGTGGTCGGCGCCTATGCAGCGGTGGCCGTGGCGGTGGCACTGCAGGGCGATCCCGCCGCAGCACGCCAAACTGTAGAGTTGCTGAAAGGCTATAACGTTCGCAGCGACTACAAGCGTGCCAAGGCGATGGCACTGGCCCGCGCCCAAATGG
>JAYVNK010000014.1:0-7715 GCA_043758475.1 Comamonadaceae bacterium
TGCCCAGCACCATGGCGGTAATGGGCATGGCGATATGCCACAGGTAGTCCACAATTTTTGCGCCCCAGGTCAACTCGTCCCAGTTGCTGGAGGTCAACCCGCGCAGGGGAAACCACTGCAATTGCCCGCCAAAAATCACCAGTAAGGCCACCCCCAGCACAAAGCCGGGAATGGCGTAGCCCAGCAATATCAGCAGCGTGGTGAGCAGATCAAACCGCGAGCCGGCGCGCACCGCCTTGGCCACGCCCAGCGGCACGGCAATCAGGTAGCTGATGAAAAATGTCCACAGCCCCAGGCTGATCGACACCGGCAGTTTTTCCATAATCAGCTGGGACACCGGCTTGTTCTGGAAGAAGCTTTTGCCTAAGTCAAAACGCGCAAACTGATTGATCATCAGCCAGAAGCGCTCCGGCGCGGGTTTGTCAAAGCCATACAGCGCCTTGATTTGCTCAAGACGTGCAGGCTCCACACCCTGACTGCCGCGGTAATTGCCACCGCCCACTTGAGTCGCCCCGGCGCCACGGCGTGCGTCTGACAGGTATTGCTCCACTGGTCCGCCCGGTACAAACTGGATGACAACGAACGTGATCAGCAGCACGCCGAAGAGGGTTGGCAGCATCAACAGAATGCGTTTGAGAATATAGGTAGCCATGGCAGATGAACGGGTGGGTACGTGGTGTTGTGGCGGGTTATTGAGATATTTTGGGCGGCATGTGCGCCCACCAGGTTGTCATCGGCCACATCATGTAGGGAATGCCTTCCGGCGGATATGCCGGCACGGCCGCCGGACGCTCAATTCGCCAGGTGCTGTAGGCTATTCGCTTCTCGCTGCTGGTCCACGCAGGCACCATGTAATGCCCGTGGGCCACCACACGGTCCAGCGCACGGCAGGCAGCCAGGAAGGCATAGCGGTTGTCCGCGCCAGAGATTTGTGCAACCAGTGCATCTATCGCTGGATTTTTAATGCCTCCAACATTGTTGGAGTCTGGCGTGTCGGCAGCCTTGCTGCCAAACAGGTCAACGTAGTTCGCGCCGGGGAAATGAGTGCCCGAAAAAGCGACGCCGGTCATCTCGAAGCTGTAGGTTTTAAGCCGCTCAAAATACAGGGCACCATCGACCGTGCGGTAAGTCAGCAGAATGCCCAGTTTTTCCAGGGCGCGCTTCCAGGATGCCGTTGTACTCTCGGATTTGGCCTCGGAACTGTCGAGCAGTTCGAGTGTGAATGCCTCGCCTTGCGCGTTGCGCAAAGCGCCATCCCTCAGCTCCCATCCCGCCTCCTTCAACAAGGCCCGGGCGCGCACGAGGTTGGCGCGCAGCGAGCTGTTGCCGTCCGTGCGCGGTGGCAGCGCCATCGTGCCAAATGTCTCAGCAGGAAGTTGTGCACGGTACGGCTCCAACAGCGCTGATTCCTGCGTCGATGGCAGGCCATTGGCTTCGCAATCGGTGTTGCCGAAGATGCCCTTCACCCGCTTGTAGCTGTTGTGAAAAAGCTGCCGGTTCATCCACTCGTAGTCCAGCGCCAGATCCAGCGCCATACGCACACGCCGGTCCTGGAACTTGGCCAGCCGGTTGTTCAGGAAATAGCTGTAAAACCCGTCGGGTGTGCGGTGGTTGAAGGGTGACTTCACGAGATCGCCACGGTTGATGCGCGGCCCGGTGAGGCGGCGCGTCCAGTCGCCCGCCGAGAAAAATTCCATCAGGTCAAATTCACCACCTTTGAGGGCTTCAAGCTGGGCAGTGTTGTCGCGGTAGATTTTGACGGTGATGCGGTCAAAATTATTGCTGCCCCGGGTCACGGGCAGGTCGCGCCCCCAATAGGCCGGGTCCCGCACATACGTGATGTCCTTGCCAGGACGCACGGACCCAATGCGGTACGCACCGCTGGCAACCGGGGGATCGGTCACCACCTGGTCAAACGGCTTGGCTTGGCCGCCCACAGCGCCCCACTTTGGGCTGAACACGGGCAGCCCGCCCACCACCAGCGGCAACTGGCGGTCCTTGAGCTTGAAGCGGAATCGCACCGTGCGTTCGTCAATGACATCACAGCCCAAAACATCTGCCAGCGTTGTTGCGTAACTGGGAGAGGCAAACTTGCTGATCAGCGTTTCGTAGCTGTGTTTTACGTCTGCAGCGAGCACCGTATCGCCATTGTGAAAGCGGGCTTGGGCACGCAGGCGGAACGTGGCTGACAGGCCATCGGCGGCGATTTCTACATCCTCCGCCAGCAAGCCGTAGCCCACGCCCACCTCATCCATGGAACTTACCAGAAGACTTTCAAACAGCAACTCGCTCAGGAATGAGGGCGCAGTGCCTTTGATGGTGAAAGGGTTGTATTTGTCAAACGTCGAAATGCGCGAACCCGCAATCAGCCGCAACTCGCCGCCCTTGGGTGCTTGTGGATTCACATAGTCAAAATGATCGAATCCCGGCGCATATTTGAAAGTGCTCCAGACGGAATACCCCGGCGCCGCCCACACGGCTTGGGAGGCAATGAACATCACGAATACAAGAAAACGACGCATGCGACAATTCTGCATCATCCGGGCGGATGCGCGAACAGACAATTCAATCACGGGGAACATCCATGGGCTTTCTAGACGGCAAAAAACTGCTCATCACCGGTGTGCTGAGCAACCGCTCCATTGCCTACGGCATTGCCAAAGCCTGCCACGCGCAGGGCGCGGCGCTTGCCTTCAGCTACGTGGGAGAAAGGTTCAAGGAGCGCATCACAGAATTTGCCGCTGACTTTGGCTCGACGCTGATTTTTGACTGCGATGTAGCCTACGACGCGCAGATTGACGCGCTGTTCAAAGACCTGTCCGCCCACTGGCCAACATTTGACGGCTTTGTCCACAGCATCGGCTTTGCGCCGCGTGAAAGCATCACCGGCGATTTTCTGGACGGGCTCTCGCGCGAGGGCTTCCGCGTCGCGCACGACATCTCGGCCTACAGCTTTGCCGCCATGGCCAAGGCCGCGCGGCCCTATTTGAGCCCCAAGTCGGCGCTGCTCACGCTGACCTATCTGGGTGCCCTGCGCGTGCTGCCCAACTACAACACGATGGGCCTGGCCAAGGCGTCGCTGGAAGCGTCGGTACGCTATTTGGCGGAATGCATGGGCGCACAGGGCGTGCGCGTGAACGGCATCAGCGCAGGGCCCATCAAGACGCTGGCGGCCAGCGGCATCAAGGACTTTGGCAAGATGCTCAAGGCCTCTGCCGCCTCGCCGATTCGCCGCAATGTGACGATCGAAGACGTGGGCAATGTGGCGGCGTTTTTGCTGAGCGACCTGGCAGCTGGCGTGTCGGCCGAGATCACTTATGTGGACGGCGGCTTCAGCAACGTGGTGGGCGGCATTGGCGAGCCCGCAGGGGGCTGCTGACAGCCATTTTTTCAGAATTTATCTATTAAAAGTGCCTCTAGCCCTTGTCCACAGTGCATAGTCAGCTACACAAATAGTAGTTTTGTGGTTTAGATGGTGCGACGGTAAGGGCCCTTGTTGCCCACCTGGACCAATTCACCGGCTGCCACCGGCGCCTCGGCGTCTGACGTGGCAACGCAGTCAGCGTAGTAATGCACCTTGCCATCCTCCCCCTCGATTTCAACCAAGCCGTGGATATCGGTCTCAAACCCCGGGCACTGACCATTGAATTCGCGGGAGAACTTGAGGTAATCGACTATCTTTTTGTTGAACACTTCACCCGGAATTAGCAAGGGTATGCCCGGCGGGTACGGCGTGACCAGCCCCACGGTAATGCGGCCTTCGAGTTTGTCAATCTCGACGCGCTCGGTCTGGCGGTGCGCAATGTGGGCGTAGGCGTCGCTGGGCTTCATGGCCGGGGTCAGGTCGCTCAAATACATGTCGGTGGTGAGCCGCGCAATGTCATATTTGGCGTACAGGGCGTGCAGGCGCTGGCACAGGTCGGCAAGCCCCATTTTTTCGTACTTGGGGTATTTCTGGCAGAACTCTGGCAGGATGCGCCACATGGGCTGGTTCTTGTCATAGTCGTCCTTGAACTGCTGCAAGGCGGTCAACATGCTGTTCCAGCGGCCCTTGGTAATGCCGATGGTGAACATGATGAAAAAACTGTAGAGGCCGGTTTTCTCAACCACCACGCCATGCTCAGCCAGGAACTTGGTGACGATGCTGGCGGGGATGCCTGTTTTGGCAAAACGGCCATTCAAGTCCATGCCCGGCGTGACAACGGTGGACTTGATCGGGTCCAGCATGTTGAAGCCGGGCGCCATCTTGCCGAAACCGTGCCAGTTGGCTTTACTGCCGTTGCGCGCTTCGCCCTTGATGACCCAGTCGGTCGCGCGGCCAATGCCCTCGTCCACCAGCTTGTCGGGGCCCCACACCTTGAACCACCAGTCGGCGCCGTATTCTTCATCGACCTTGCGCATGGCGCGGCGGAAATCCAGCGCCTCGGCAATGCTCTCCTCCACCAGCGCGGTGCCGCCGGGGGGTTCCATCATCGCTGCGGCCACATCGCAACTGGCAATGATGCTGTACTGCGGGCTGGTGCTGGTATGCATCAAATAAGCTTCGTTGAACAGGTGCCGGTCCAGCTTCACCGTTTGCGAATCCTGCACCAGCACGTGGCTGGCCTGGCTGATGCCGGCCAGCAGCTTGTGGATGGACTGGGTGGCGTACACCACGGACTTCTTGGGTCGCGTGCGTTTTTTGCCCATCGCATGGTATGTGCCGTAGAACGGGTGAAACGCCGCGTGCGGAAGCCATGCTTCGTCAAAATGCAGGTTGTCCACATAGCCATCGAGCATGCCCTTGATCGTTTCGGTGTTGTACAAAACGCCGTCGTAGGTGGACTGGGTGATGGTTAACACCCTTGGCTTGACTGATCGAGCATCCACCCCTTTGAGCAGCGGATTGGCCTTGATTTTGGCCTGGATGGCGGCTGGTTCAAATTCTTCCTTGGGTATCGGGCCGATGATGCCAAAGTGGTTGCGCGTGGGCTTCAAAAACACCGGGATGGAGCCCGTCATGATGATCGCGTGCAGGATGGATTTGTGGCAGTTGCGGTCCACCACCACCACGTCGCCAGGGGCCACCGTGTGGTGCCACACCATCTTGTTGGAGGTGGACGTGCCATTGGTCACAAAGAAGCAGTGGTCGGCGTTGAAGATGCGCGCCGCATTGCGCTCACTCGCCCCAATCGCACCATCGTGGTCCAGCAACTGGCCCAGTTCTTCGACCGCGTTGCACACGTCGGCACGCAGCATGTTTTCGCCAAAGAATTGGTGGAACATCTGGCCCACCGGGCTTTTCAAGAACGCGACCCCGCCTGAATGGCCGGGGCAATGCCAGCTGTACGAGCCATCTTCCGCATAATCGAGCAGCGCCTTGAAGAACGGCGGCTGCACGCCTTCAAGGTAGCTCTTGGCCTCGCGGATAATATGGCGCGCCACAAACTCGGGCGTGTCCTCAAACATGTGGATGAAGCCATGCAACTCGCGCAGGATGCCGTTGGGGATGTGGCGCGAGGTTTTGGTTTCGCCATAAACGTAGATGGGCACGTCCAGGTTTTTGCGGCGCACTTCTTCAATGAAATGGCGCAGGTTCAGCACAGCAGGGTCGAGGTCCGGGCCGGGTGTGAACTCTTCGTCGTCTATCGACAAAATAAAGGCGCTGGCGCGGCTTTGCTGCTGGGCAAACTGGCTCAGATCGCCATAACTGGTGACGCCCAGCACCTCAAAGCCTTCGGTCTCGATGGCATGTGCCAATGCGCGGATGCCCAAGCCCGAGGTATTTTCGGAGCGAAAGTCCTCATCAATGATCACAATAGGAAATCTAAACTTCATGCGGGCATCTCCATAAATCCAATTTTCGGGCGAATTGCTGCGTTGCGAATCCTCGCAATACTGAAGTATTGCTGTGGCCAAGTGTGAGTTTCAGGCCTTGCACTGCATCCCGAGAATTGAATTTCTGGAGACGCCCGTAGCAAAAAAATCAAAACAGGCGCGAAGTGTAAGGAATTAATCGCGCCCTGCCCTTGTGATGGCCGCGTTTTGACTCAAAATGTGGCCCATGCGACACAGACCCCCGTCATGGGCGGCCAGGTCTCATGCCCGTTAACAACTTGCAAGGACGCAATGGCCCAATCTTCCATCTGGTGGCTCCTGGCTGGCGCTGCTGTCGCTGTCGAGCTGATGACAGGCACCTTTTACCTTCTGATGGTGGCCGCTGGCCTGGTCGCAGCGGCTATCGGGGCGCACGCAGGTGCCAGCAGCGCTGCGCAAATGGTGATTGCCGCGCTGGTGGGTGGTGGCGCGGTGCTGGTCTGGCGCAACATCAAGGTCAAGGCGCCGCCCTCGGCTCCGGCCAGCGCCAATCCGGATGTGAATCTGGACATTGGCGGTACGGTTCAGGTGGACCAGTGGAAGGCTGACGGGACCAGCACGGTGACCTATCGGGGCGCAAACTGGCAGGTGTCGCATACTGTGGGCACCGTGGCCACGGCGGGTGCGCACCGCATTGTCGAGGTCATTGGCAGCCGCCTCGTGGTCGAGAAAATTTGAACAACAAGCCAATCGGAGAAACCCATGACCATTGCTACCATCCTGTTCGTCATCGCCGTGATTTTCATCACCCAGTCTGTCAAGGTCGTGCCGCAACAGCACGCCTGGGTAGTGGAGCGACTGGGAAAATACCATCAAACGCTGACGCCGGGCCTGAGTTTTCTGCTGCCGTTCATCGACAAAGTAGCCTACAAGCACATCCTTAAAGAGATTCCGCTGGACATTGCCAGCCAGGTCTGCATCACGCGTGACAACACGCAGCTTCAGGTCGACGGCATTTTGTACTTTCAGGTGACGGATGCCATGCGCGCCAGTTACGGCTCCAGCAACTACATCATCGCCATCTCGCAGCTAGCGCAAACCTCGCTGCGCTCAGTCATCGGCAAGCTGGAACTGGACAAGACCTTTGAGGAGCGCGACATCATCAACGCCCAGGTGGTGCAGGCGATTGATGAAGCCGCGCTGAACTGGGGCGTGAAAGTGCTGCGCTACGAGATAAAGGACCTGACGCCGCCCAAAGAGATTTTGCACGCCATGCAGCAGCAAATTACCGCCGAGCGCGAGAAGCGCGCGCTGATTGCCGCGTCCGAGGGCCGTCGCCAGGAGCAAATCAACATCGCCACCGGTGAGCGCGAAGCCTTCATCGCACGCTCAGAGGGCGAAAAACAGGCAGTCATCAACAAAGCTGCGGGCGAGGCTGCGTCCATCACGGCGGTGGCCGAGGCAACAGCCGGTGCCATCGAGCGCATCGCCGCTGCCATCCGCCAGCCGGGGGGTGAGCAGGCAGTGCAGCTCAAAGTCGCTGAACGCGCAGTTGACGCCTATTCCAGGGTGGCCACTGATGCCACCACCACCTTGATCGTGCCGAGCAACATGACTGAGGTGTCGGCGCTGATTGCTTCTGCGATGACGATGGTGCAGGTTAAGAAGTAAAACCGATTGCCCTGTGCTTGGAAGTTAAAGCAAAACCCCGCACTGTTTGCACAATGCGGGGTTCATTTTTTCTGGCGGAGAAGGTGCCATCCGCACCCGGCATTGTCAACTTGTTGAGCACGGGCGAAAAATGGCGGCAATTTCAGCGTCCCCACGCGATCATGCAGTCCCAAGACCAAATGTACTCGCGCAGGCCACCCCTTCCCAGGCCGCAAATGCCTGGCTGCGTAGTTTTCGTTTTTCTGCAG
>JAYVNK010000015.1:0-7715 GCA_043758475.1 Comamonadaceae bacterium
AATGACACACTCTCCAAATCCTATATAGATAGTTTGCTATTACAAAGATAGTGAACGATATTCTCAAGGGTGTTCAGTCACCCCCAGCAGTCGTCCCCAGAAACTGTTGTAAGGGTGCACGACCGCGCCACCCTCCAGCGCGCGACCCTCGTTGGCCCACTGGAACAACGAGCCGCGCAAGTTTTTCACCTGCGTAAAACCCAGAAATCTGAGATCCCGCGCGGCAGCCGCAGACCTCACGCCCACAGCGCAATACACAACGATGGGCTGTGACCGGTCCAACGCCGCGAGTTCCCGTTCGCCAAAATCCACCACGGTATCGGGTGGCACATGCCGCGCTCCGGGCAGACGGCTTACGGCGAACTCCTCGGCGCTGCGGATGTCAAGCAACACCGTTGGACGTGCCTGCGGATTCTGCTGTGCATGGATCAGCGCGTTTTCGAGTTCTGCCGTGCTGATGATTTCGACGTCAGCAAAACGATGGGCCAAAAACCAGTCGATCTGGGTCCACGTCGGTGAGCCCCACCACGCGATGCCTGCAAACCCCAGGAGGGTCGCGATGGCGGCCGAGCGCAGCTTGCCGCCAAGGCTGCCAAACCGGGAAAACCTGCGCAGGCTTGTCAGTGCTTTGGGCAAAAACATGTCAAATTCGCTTTTTGCGGTGGTGGGCAAAACCCAAAGCACAAAGAATAGGCGTCAACTGCAGGCCCGTCGCCCACAGCGGCACCGCATAGGTGGTGATGGACGATTCAGCCAGCACTTGCATCAAAACGTGTGCGTACGAAAACAACGAAACGGTGGCAGCCACCCAGACCACGGGAGAAAACGGTGAAAACGGTAATAGCGTCAAAGGCAAGACCCAAAGCCAATACCAGGGATTCACCGCAGGCGACAGCAGCAGCAGCGCCACGAAAACACCCACCAGTGGCGGCGAAGGACGCGCGGGTCGCGAAGAACTTGAAAAACTTGAAGAACTTAAATTGGGCATCGTGTTCCCGCTCGCACCCTCGCCTTCGGGTGCGATCAACGCCAAAGCGCGTAGCTGGCCAGTCCACCGCGCTGCCATGGCCAGCCAAAACAGCGCAAACAGTCCCACGCAAGCCCAGCGCGCTGCGGCGTCGCCCAAAGCCATGGCGGCAAATTTGAACAGCAGGGGATTGAAGGTCCATTGCTGAGCAAATGCCGACGCCCCTGTTTCACCTGTGCCAGTACCCGAAGCCGTCAGCAAGACTGGTGCATACAAAATGCACAGCACAAGTCCTGCCGCCAGACTGCCCCGCAAGCTCACTCGGCCATCGCGGTTAATGCAAAAGAAAAGCAAGGCCGGGGCGGCGCTGAACTTCATGGCAACCGCGACGGCGGCCAGGCCCGCTGCCAGTCCCTCCCTGGATCGGTGCCAGGCCAGCACGGCACCCAGCAGGGCGGCACCGATCAGCAGGTCCGGGTGGGCGGTCATCGCCGATTCTTTCACCAAAAGCGGATGCAACACCAGCACCATCAACCAGCGCGCCGACACGCCAGCACTGCGCAGCAGCATAACAACCGCGACCAAAGCACCCAGTAACACCAGCTTCAGCGGCCATAGCGCTGCGGGCGCCATCCGGTAGCCCAAGGCAAATACGGCTTGCAGCACCGGGCCGTAAATGGTGGGAATGTCCGGATTGTTGATGCCATTCAAGGTGGCCTGCAGGACCGCAGGCACACCCGCGTCTGAGAAGTAATGCGATGGGGCATGTGCGAACGGGTTACCGCTGGTGGCGGTGATGTAGCCATCCCACAAGTAGCGAAAATGATCATCCTCCAGCAGGGGCTGTGTCAGCAGGCCGATGGCACCCAAAGCCACGGCCGTGATCAGGACGTGAGACAGCCTGAGGGATTCAAATGCATCATCAAGTGCCAGCCAGGCGATCAGGCAAAGATTGACGCAAGAAAGCCCCACCGTAGCGAAAAACTGGTGGGACGTTGTGCCGTACGATGCACACGTAACACATGCCGCTGCCAGGGCTGCTACCCAGCCCGGCAGCGCCCAACGCACGTGAGTTGTCACGGAGGGTACCTGGGGTTACACCCCGTCGCTAAAACCAATGCTAAAAATGCAGCTAGAACCCATAGCTGTACCCCAGGCCAACGATGAGATCGTCTTTCACCGTGTTGCGACCGCTGATGACTTTGCCCAGGTTCAGCGCGACGGACTGGTTGCCAGCAATCGCGTAAGACACGCCCAGTCGGGCAGTCTCACGTTCTTCCCGGACGTTCTGGAACAACGCCGGCGAGAAGCCGGGGCCTCCGATATCCAGGTTGCCACCAAATTTCTTGCTGGTGTAGCCCACCGACAGCGCCAGTTGTGGCGTGACTGAGTAAGAACCGTTCAGATCGACGAAGACAGCGTTGGGGACGCCCTTGTTGCGGTCTTCCAGACCCAACCCACCCCAGACCCGAAACGATGACCCGATCTGTTTTCCCACCAGCACGCTCAGCCCATATCCGCCAGTCGCTTTGCCCAGTGCGCCAAGCCGGCCACCGTCGTAGCCCCCGCTGACGATGGCAACCGCTCTTAACGTCACCGTCGGCAGGCCGCGTGACTCGTACTCATCCAGCACGCGCCAATTGGCACCGAGCACGGTGTCTGTCTGGCCGCTGGAATTGTCGGCGGCACCTATCTTGACCGAGCCACCCCCAATGCTGGCATCCAGAGACACCGAATCGGTCAGCCCGTAAGCGGCGCTAAGGCCGTAGGCAGTGCGGTTATAGCGTTGTGCACCGCCGCCGGTGATGCCGGAAATCGGAAGGTTCTTGTCGCCAATGTACGCCGTGTCAGCGCGTTGGGTCGAGTAGCTCAGTCCCACCGATCCGCCGCCCGGAATGGGCAACCAGGGGGAGCTGGACTGCGCGAGTGCAAGCATTGGAATGCCCGCAGCGAGCAAGCCGAAGGTTGCGGCCAGTGCTGCACGGGGAAATAGGCGCTTGCGAATTGTGTTTTTACTTTTGTTCATGATTGCCTCTTGCGGTACCGGTTTAAATTTTGAATCGGCGCTTGAGGTAGACCGCCACGGCGTCCTGCTCGTCGCTGGACAGCGCGACCTTCGGGCTACCTCCCAGCACTTCCTTGGCAACGCTGGCGCTCAGAGGTTTTCCTGCCAAGGGGCAGCCGCTACAGGCAAACTTGTCTGCATAAACGCCCTTGCCTGCGTTGTACAAACGTGTGTCGTTGTTCTGGCCCTGAGAAAAGCTCTCGGACCCTGATGCGAAGGCCGCACCGCTTAATGCGACCGCAAGCACACCGATTGCAAATGCGTGCTTTTTTGAAAGGACCATGCTCTTACTCCTGTTTAATCCTGATTTGAAAAAGACCGGCGGGGGGTTGTTAGGGGCAACTGGACTTGGCCGGTGGGCAAGTCGCCAGTTGTTGAGGGTGAACCATTTTTTTGCAGATGACTTGAGGCGCGGCGCTCTCGCCACCACAAGCGCGCAATCATTGACAAAATGCCAACGCCCGCGCCAATCACGCCTTTGACTGTGCCGCTGACCTTCGAAGTGCCTGCATGGCGCGCAAACCACGACACCTCGATTTCACGGGTCACAAATTGCAGTTGCGCTGCGCGAATCTGCATTTCAATGGTCCAGCCAAACGACCGGTCGCGCATACCGATACGCTCATAGGCAGAGCGTCGGATGGCCCGAAACGGCCCCAAATCGGTGATGGGGGTTGACCAGATCATGCGCACCAAAAAACACGCCAGCGCGTTGCCAAAGCGCTGCGGCAGGGTCAAGCTGCCGCGCGACGCGTTGGCGCGCACTCCGATTGCCAGGTCGGCACCCTGCGCGATGGCATTTAACAGCAGCGCGGATTGCGCCAGGTCGGCCGTGTGGTCGCCGTCAACAAACAGCAGCACGTCGCCCGTAGCGTGCTGGCAGGCCACAGCACACGCGTTGCCGTAGCCCTTTTGCGCAACGTGGACCACCCGCGCGCCGTGCTGTCGCGCGAGGGTTGCGGTGCGGTCGTCCGAGTTGTTGTCCGCGACGATGACTTCGTGAACAACAGGCAAACCCGATGCATCACGCAACACCCGCAGCCCGCCCACCACCAAAGCGATGTTCTCAGCCTCGTTGTACGCGGGAATAATGGCGGTTACTTTCAGCATCGTGATGGACCTTTGGCTTTCGCAGCTCGTTTGTCTGCCCAGGCCCACCTTTCTTACGCCTTCGAAAAAAATTTATTTCAAGAGAGATGTGTGATGCAAAGCGAGACACCCCATGCCAGCTTCATCAGCACGAGGCTATCGGGGTTTGTGAATGGTGTGCAACACACCGCCGGGCGTGACCTGCTGGACAGCGTGCGCCTGGGCGACTGCTGGCACTTCATTTCTCTGACGACACCGGGTTTGCGCCGCCCGCCACCGTGACCGACTTGTTGCGCCACTTCCCAAACGCGCGCGCAGAGCGGATCGAATTTAACCCAAGCGCCCGGTCGCACCGCCCGGTCGATCACTTTGGGTTTTTCAACGCAAAGAATGCGGATTTGTGGCCCATGGTGAGCCAGTGGTTGAACTCGCCTCCAGGCTGACCACTACTCAAACCCTGCGGCGCGCCGCACAGCGGCAGCCTCCGCACCCGACAGCAGGTCAATGAACGCCGCCGCCATGACCGGATGCCTGGTCCCTGTGCACACCGCCGCCGTGTACACGGTTGCCAGCTCAAACTCCTTGGGCAACGGGGCCACCAGCATGATGCCGGGCGTATAGAGAATTTCTGTGACTTGCGTGCAGCCAATGAGGCCCGGCTGCGGGCAGTGCGACATCTCGCGCATGGCGGTTGCGCCGTTGGGAAACGGGCGCAGCCGGTCGGCCAGCGTTGCATCAATGCCCAAGCCCCTAAGCACTTTCATGAAATGGATGCCCGCCGTTGCCTTGACCGGGTCGGGAAAATAAATGCCGGTAGCACTGAGCAATGCGGCTTTCAGCGCCTCAGGGTTGCCCACATCGGGCACCAATTCACCGGCCTTCACCGCAATGCCGGTTCTGACAACGCCCAGCGCCCGCGCACTGCCTGCAACCACATCGCCGCTGCCAATCAATTGCCCGATCAGCGCCTCGGTCAGGATGATGACGTCACAGGCTTCACCGGCCAGCAAGCGGTCTTTCATGACGCCGACTGCACCAAAATTTCCGGCAACCATTGCGCCGCCTTGAGTCTCAAATTTTGCTTGAAACTGCGGCTGAATTTGCTTGACCAGCCCCTGTGCCGCGCCGCCGCTCAGCAGATACACCGTTGTGAATTCATTCATTCTTGAGTTCGATTCAATCCGCCTTGATGCCGGCGTTTTTGATGACCGTGGCCCACTTGGTGATGTCATCCCGCGCGTATTTGTCAAAAACCTCAGGCGTCATTACCAATGGGGCTGCGCCCTGCTTGGCCCACAACTGCTTCACATCGGGCTGGCTGACAATTTTTGAGACGGCTTCGTTCAGTTTGTCCACTACGGCTTTGGGTGTTCCCTTGGGCGCCATCAGGCCGAGCCAGATGGTGGACTCATAGCCGGGCACACCGGCCTCGTTCATCGTCGGCACATCGGGCAGCACCTCTGAGCGCTGGCGGCCTGTGGTGGCAATGGCTTTGACCTTGCCCGCCTTGACCTGCTCGGTCATGGTGGTCACGGCGTCAAACATCAGGTCCACCTGCCCGCCAATCACGTCGGTGCGCGCGCCTGTGCTGCCCCGGTAGGGTATGTGCACCAGGTAGACGTTGGCCATGCTCTTGAACAGCTCGCCAGCCATGTGGTACGGCGTGCCGGGGCCACTGGAGGCGTAGTTGAGCTTGCCCGGCTGCTTGGCGGCCAGCGCAATCACCTCCATGAGGGTGTTGGCTTTGAGCGACGGATGCGCCACCAGCACCAGGTCTGACGAGTTGATGGGTGCCACCGCCACAAAGTCGCGCATCAGGGCAAACGGCTTGTTGGCAATCAGCGTCTCATTCACCGTGTGCGCGTTGGACATCATGAGCAAGGTATAGCCATCGGGCGCTGCCTTGGCCGCCACGTCGGTGCCAATGACCGAGCCGCCACCGGGCCGGTTGTCCACCACAAACGGCTGGCCCAGCGCGTCCTGCAGGCGCTGCCCCATAAAGCGGGCAAAGTTGTCAGCCGGGCCACCTGCCGCGAAGGGCACGATGATTTTGACGGGGCGGGTGGGGTAATTGGGCGCTTGGGACCAGGTGCTGGTTGACGTCACTGCAAACCCCAGCGCGAACAAATAGGGGCGGAACAAATCAAATTTCATGTGGGTGCCTAAACGGCGTACTGAAGAGTTTATTCACTCAAGCTTGCCAATGCGTTTGACCACTTCGGCCATGCGCTTGGCATCCGCCTGCACGCATTTGTCAAACTCAGGGGCGTCCTGGTACTGCACCGGGCTGCCCGCGCTTTGAATCACTTCGCGCACCCTGGCGTCTTGCGCGGCTAAGCGTGCGGCGGCGCGCAGCCGCTGCGCGACGGGCTCGGGCGTGGCTGCGGGAATGAACAGGCCGGACCATTGCGCGTATTCCGCGTTTTGCCCCAGGTCTTTGAGGCTGGCCACGTTGGGCATCGAGGCCACGGCTGAATTGCCCCAGTGCGCCAGAACCCGAAGCTTGCCGGCCTTGATGTGCTGCAACACGGTGGCCGGGCCGCTGGACACGGCATCAATCTGGTCGCCCAACAGCGCAACCACGGCAGGGCCAGCCCCAGTGAAGGGGATGTGGGTCATCTTGACATTGGCTGTTTGCGACAAGATTTCCATCGGCACGTGCATCGTGCCGTAGTTGCCCGACGAGCCATAGTTGATGGCACCGGGGCGCTTGCGGGCATCGTCCAGAAAATCCTGCAAGTTCTTCCACGGTGCATCGGCCCGCACCGCAAGCACGGTAGGGTCAGCCGTATAACGGGCAATCGGGCGCAAGTCGGCCAGCGCAAATGTGGGCGGACGCCCTAACAAGCCGTCGGCCTCGGGAATGACCGTGAGCGACGAGAGCGCCAGCAGCACCGTGTACCCATCAGCACGCGCCTTGGCCGCCAGCCCCATGCCAATGCCGCCCCCGGCACCGGCCTTGCTTTCAATCACCACCGGCTGCCCCAAATCGTGCGACATCGCCTCCGCCACAGGCCGAGCCACCAGGTCGGCCAGGTCGGCCATGCGGCCCGGCGGGAAAGGCACGATCATGGTGATGGCGCGCGTCGGGTATGCGCTTTGCGCGAGGGCACTTGCTGGCAACAGGGCGCTCGCGCCTGCTGCACAAGTGATCAGGCTCAAGCTGGCGAGAACTGTTCTGCGTTTCAAAATTGTCTCCTGGATTTCTGCCATGCTTTGCGCGGATTATCGGGTGAATTGGCCTGCCGCTTACGGTTGAATGAGTGCAGCGGTTCAGTGTGGGCAGGCGCTTCGGAGAACTCGCACGGCGACTGGGCAATGCGCATGCGGTTTCGGTGCGCGAATGCTTCGCCGCACGCCTTCCACCCCAAAGCCCGTTCACATTACCCAATCACCGCGCTTTGCCCGTTCATCGTCGAGAACCGGGAGCCGGCGCGCGGACAAAAAAATAGGGACGTTGGTAACGCCTTTCCAGACCGACGGCGTGCAGTCGCGGCGCTAGTCTTACTGTGTCACAAATTAAGTCTCTCGCCGATCCAGTTGCAGTGAGGGCAATGGCCCAGGCCTCTTGCGAGTGCGACGCTCAAGCGCAGG
>JAYVNK010000016.1:0-7686 GCA_043758475.1 Comamonadaceae bacterium
CGCTCGAACCCGTCGTCAACCAGCACCACAGGCTGGCCATTGACGGTGGACACCTTTGACGTCGTCTTGACAGCCGATGCCACCAGCGCTTTGGACTGCTCCTGCGTAACCCCCAGGCGCACCATCAGGCGGCGCAAAAACTCGGTCTCCAGCTCGGGGTCTGCCGGACGCGCCTGCCAGACGGTCCGGTCTTTTTGGGCGCTGTTGTAGACCTCGACCATGCCGCGATGGCTGATGTAAATTTCAGTGCCGCCACTGGCTGTGCGCTCCAGCCGGGTGCGGAACTTGTCGCGCTCACCGGTTGAATACAGCGCATCAAACAGCTTGCCAATGGAGTTGCGGACGAAGTCCTGTGGCAGTTTGGCGCGGTTTTCAGCCCAGTCGGTTTCCATGATGCCCAGATTGGTCTGGTCCATGGCCAGCAGAAAACCGCTCTCCTGCCAGAACTCCTTGACGGGGTCCCATAGCTGGTCTGCCGGGCGGTTCACCACCAGCCAGCGCTGGTTGCCTGCGCGCTCAATGCGCACGTCGCCCAGCGTTGTGGAAGCTGTGGGCACCGACTGGCTGACGGTGCCCACCTGGTAGCCAGACGCCGTGACCGCGCTGCCCGGCACGTTGTAGCGGTTTTCGCGCGACAGTTGTTGAAGGTCGGGCGGAATCTCGAGCGAAGGCGCTTTGCCGGCGCTTTTGTAGTCAATGCGGTCGGGATCGAGCGCCGAGCAGGCACCCAGTGCCAGGCTGAGTCCGGCAATTGCAAATCCGAGGTGTGCCCGTCTGAAAAAGTGATTCACTAAGTAGTCCTCAAAACGTAATGTGCAATGGCAATGTGCGGTGCGGTGGGCAAGGCGTATTGTGGTGCGAGAGTGTTGTGTCACAACAGGCCGGTGGCCCGCAGGGCGGCTTGCACCACCGGCTGGTTGGCGGCAGACAGCGGTGTCATGGGCAGGCGCATGGTCCCGCCACACAGCCCGAGTTTCTCCATCGCCCATTTCAGGGGAATCGGATTGGGTTCCACAAACAGCTGCTTGTGCAACGGCATCAGGGCCAGCTGGATTTCCATCGCGCGCCGGGCATTGCCCGCCATGGCCGCCACACACAGTTCGTGCATCAGGCGCGGCGCGATGTTGGCGGTGACGCTGACATTGCCTTGGCCTCCGCACAGCATCAGCGCCACGGCGGTGGGGTCGTCTCCTGAGTAAACGGCAAACGATTTGGGCACCTCGCGAATCAGCCACTGCGCGCGCTCGATGTTGCCGGTGGCTTCCTTGATGCCTACGATGCCGGGCACCTGGGCCAGGCGCAGCACGGTGTCGTGCGCCATGTCTGCCACGGTGCGGCCCGGCACGTTGTACAGGACCATGGGCAAGTCAACGGCCTCAGCGATGGCCTTGAAGTGCTGGTAC
Source organism: Comamonadaceae bacterium (assembly GCA_043758475.1). Classification (GTDB taxonomy): domain Bacteria; phylum Pseudomonadota; class Gammaproteobacteria; order Burkholderiales; family Burkholderiaceae_C; genus JANYCG01. The sequence goes on from JAYVNK010000016.1 coordinate 1,404, forward strand.
TGGCCCTCTTGCGTGGGCTTGTTGTAATACGGCACCACCTGGAGCTGGCAATCGGCGCCCACTTCTTTGGCAAAGCGGGTGAGCTCGATGGCCTCGGCTGTGGAATTGGCGCCGCAGCCGGCCATGATGGGCACGCGGCGCGCGCCATGTTTTTTGGCCTGCTCGACCGACACGCGGATGATCTCGCAATGCTCCTGCACGTTGACAGTGGGCGACTCGCCCGTGGTGCCGACGACGCCAATGCAGTCTGTCCCCTCGGCGATGTGCCAGTCGATCAGCTTGCGCAGCGTGGGGTAGTCCACGCTGGCGTCGCTGTGCATGGGTGTGACCAGGGCCACAATGCTGCCGGTGATCTGGCTGAATGAGGATGTCATGTCCGGGAGTATTTGTGGTGGTTCAGGGATTGGGGTTAACCAGGCTCGGCTTGGCCGACGGTGGCTGAACCTTAAACCCTGCATTTTACCTAGAGCGGATACCGCACCGGCGCACGGGTCGTGTCCAAGGCCGTTTGTTCGTTAACAGCAGTCAGCCGCTGCACAAAGCGGGCGGGCTGCTCAATGAAACCTTCTTCATAGGCCACCACACGCAGTGCATCAAATGCGCGCAGCAGTTCGCCGGGCCGCAGCAAAAAATCAGGCCGCGACGGCTTGCCAACCGTCTCGTTGCCTGCGGAAAATGTTTCATATATCAGTATGCCGCCGGGAGCGACGCTTTGGGCGATGGTGGGTAACAGCGGTCGCCAGAGGTAGTTGGTGACCACGACGGCGTCAAAGGTGCGGGCGACTGTCGCGCAAGTGCCTGGTTTGGGCTGCACGTCACCGGTACTGCGCACCCAAGGCCACGGCGCGTTTTCAATGTCCGCCAGCACGGCATCGCCCAGGTGGCGGACCGCCTCAATGGCCTCGGGCGAACGGTCAACGCCAGTAACGGCATGGCCCCGCCCCGCAAACCAGGCCATGTGCCGACCGTGGCCGCAGGCGATGTCCAGCACCGTGCCACCGATCGGCACCAAGTGCGACCAGCGCTGGACCCAGCCCGATGGTTCGCCAGATCCGTGTTTTACTAAATTCATAGCAAACTATTCATATTTAAAACGGGCTACAGGGATAAAATATGTATAAAACGGCTCAAAAATAGCACCCTGGCTCAAAAACAGGCCCACACCTGATTCGCCAGCATCACCATGAAATCGGGTTGCACATAGAGCGAAAAAACGGCCAACGACACCGCCACGGCGACCCCCCAGGCCAGGAGTTTTCGGCTGTTCTTGAAAGCCATGGCGCAGTGACGGCTTAGGCTGCCTGTGCAGAGGCCCGTCGCACAATCGCCGCCTCTTTCACGGGCAGGTTGATCAGCGCCGCAAAAACACCCAAGGCAATGGCGATGTACCAGACCACGTCGTAGCTGCCGGTGCGGTCGTACAAAAATCCGCCCAGCCAGACCCCCAAAAAAGAACCCATCTGGTGACTGAGGAAGACACAACCGCCCAGCATGGACAGATGCGTCACGCCAAAAATCTGCGCCACGGTGGCGCTGGTCAACGGCACTGTGGACAGCCAGAGCAGACCCATGAGGCTTGAGAAAATGTAGACGCTCGCCGGTGACAGCGGTGCCCAGATGAATACCGTGATGATGACGGCGCGGGCCGCATAAATGAACACCAGAATATTCTTTTTTTGCAGTTTTTGGCCCAGCACCCCGGCGGCATAGGTGCCAAACACATTAAACAGGCCAATCAGCGCCAGTGCGTAGCTGGCCACTTGGGGCGACAGGCCTTTGTCCTTGAGGTAACTGGGCATGTGCACGCCAATGAAAACCACTTGAAAGCCGCAGACAAAATAGCCGGCCATCAGGAGCTGGAAACTGGGGTATTTGAAGGCTTCGCGCAGGGCCTGGAGGATGCTTTGATCGCGCCGTACCGCAGCGCCAGCCGCAAAACCCGGCTCGCGCAGGCCCCAGGCCAGCGGGATTATCGTCAGCGCCGCAACGCCCAGTATGACCAGCGCCTCCTGCCAGCCAAAATGGCTGATCAAAAAACCTTCGGTGGGCACCATCAAAAACTGCCCGAAGGAGCCCGCCGCAGCCGCCACGCCCATGGCCCAGGAGCGCTTGTCTGCCGACACGTTGCGCCCGATTACGCCGTACACCACCGCGTAGGTGGTGCCCGCCTGCGCCATGCCCAGCAGCACGCCCGCGCTCAGCGACAAAAGCAGTGGCGTCCCCGCATACGCCATGCCCATCAGCCCCAGCGCATACAAAACCGCCCCGACGATGATCACCCTAAAGGCACCAAACTTGTCGGCCACCATGCCCGCAAAAATGCCTGAAAACCCCCAAGCCAGGTTTTGCACGCCAATCGCCAGCGCAAAAGTTTCCCGCGTCCAGCCGCGCGCCTGCGTAAGCGGCTGAAGCCAAAGCCCGAAGCCATGCCGTATGCCCATGGACAGGGTAACGATGGCGGCTCCGCAGATCAGGACTTGGGTGATGGAGAGGGGTTTGTGCGGGCTTGTCATGGGTGCATGCGGAACGGGATTTACCTATTTTCGTCGTTATCCACAATCTGGGCTTTTGCGTTCATTGCCCGCAGAAATTCTTCGATGTCGCCCTGGATGTGTTGTTCGGTTTCCTGTCTGGATTGACATTTCTCGGCCCACAACCTGCCGGGGTGCAGGACGTCCCATCGCGGCCTGAGGCCTTTGTAACGGCCGGCACCTGGATCGTGATCGCCAAAGCCGTCGACCAGACTGTTCCACATTGGAGAGAACTGGGTGATGAGCAACGACTCACCCAGCGGTATCCAGATGTCATCCACCACAAGATGGCGGCACAGAAAGTCTGCGAGATCCAGATTCGCCGAAGCCGAGATGGTGTCCGCATGCTCACGCAGCCTGCTGAAAAGCGCCTTGCTTTTCGAAGTGTCAGGCAAGGCTGCGCCCTTGCGACCTCCAACAGGAATTGCCTTGCCAACGTAGATCGGCATTTCAGGCTCTACACCCTGATTGCGAGATGAGATTGCAGAGTAAGGTTTGAATTTTCCCGTGTAATAAATGGCGTAGATGCCGGCACCGTGGAAAGACCGCATGTCGCCCAGACATTTTGGCGGTTGCGCCATCAAGGCTGCAGCAACGCTGGAGCCAAGATTTTTCTTATCCAATGGGTTGAACGGAATCACCTGCCCCGTCATGCCGCAGCTTTCTCAGGTTGATTTTGCTTGTCATGTCGGCTCTCGATTCGCCGCCCTTGTGCGTGGAGAAGCTGGGTTGCCACGCTGGACGCGACAACGCGCGCCAGCATCACCGGGACCGCATTGCCAAGCTGGCGCATGGATTCGGTCCACGACGCGTTGAAGACAAAGCCATCGGGAAATGTCTGAATGCGCGCGGTTTCCCGTACGCTGAAGTATTGCACGCCGCCGTCTGGCAGCACCATCATGTTTTCGCCGCCAGGCACGCCATGGTCACCTGCCTTGATGGTTTTGGCCGGTTGATCCACTGGACTGCCGGTGTGGCCTGGATAGACTTTGGCACCGGGCTGGTAGGTGTGGTCCGCCACGTCTGCCGCCGCGCTGGACTTGGCATCAGTCAAGCCTGTCAAGGCATCGCGCACAGTTCTCCATGGCTGGGCACGAGGTGCAAAAAGACTGCCACGCAGTCGCTCGATGCGGGCGGCCAAAGCAGGTGATGAAGCACCTGACAGCGTGGGGCGTTGCTTGACGGGCACCTTGTGCCGATCCCAGTAGCTGCCGGAAATCCATTGGTCATGCAGCAAAGCATCTTCACTGTGGGTGGCTGCAGGAAAACTCCATTCCACACCCAAATCAGACCGAAAACCCACCATGAACACCCGTTCTCGTTTTTGCGGGATCCCATAGTCGGCCGCGTTCACCAGGGTTGGCAGCACGTTGTAGGTCAGCCCCGACATGTGAAGCGCTCCGGATGTCTTTTCACGTTGAAGCCGGTCAAAGTGGGACTCCCAGTTTTCGCCCTTTCTGGCGGCCACTTCCGGGAACTCAAGCTGCAGCAAGATGTACTGGAAATAGTTGGCAAAACTGGCACGGGTCAGCCCCTTGACATTTTCCAGAATGAAAGCTTTTGGGCGAAGCATTTTGATGATTTTGACGGTGGACGGGAACATGTCTCTCAGGTCGTCATGGGCGCGGTGCCTTCCGCCCATTGAGAACGGCTGGCACGGCGGCCCGCCGGCCACCAGATCAATATCCTGGCCGACGGACGCCCAGTCGAATGCACGCACGTCGCCTTCAAAAGGGGCGGGCGCATCTGCCAACAGTGGAAACCCCCGCTCCTGGTTCAGCCTCAGGGTGTTGCAGGCTGGCTTGTTCCATTCCACCAGCGCAGTGGAAGAAAATCCCGCCAGCCGAACCCCCATGGCCAAGCCACCGGCACCCGCGAAAAGTTCCACAGCTTTCATGGAAAGAGAGTCCCTTCGATGGATGGCTTCAATGCCAGCCTGACTGTTGAATATCTGTATTTAGACTTTGCTCCATTCTACTTAAAACTGTTTTTTCATCCAGTATTTTAAGTCTGGGAGATTAGAATGCGTAGCTATGGCCGTCAAACCGCAATCTGAATATTCCGAAAGCTCGATCCGGGTGCTCAAGGGGCTGGAGCCTGTCAAGCAGCGCCCCGGCATGTACACGCGCACCGACAACCCGCTGCACGTCATCCAGGAGGTGTTGGATAACTCTGCCGATGAGGCTCTGGCGGGGCATGGCAAAAAGCTCAAGGTCATTTTGCACGCCGATGGCTCGGTGACCGTTGAGGACGATGGGCGCGGGATTCCGTTTGGCATGCACCCGGAAGAAAAAGCGCCGGTCATCGAGCTGGTCTTCACCCGGTTGCATGCTGGCGGCAAGTTTGACAAGGGCAAGGGCGGCGCCTACAACTTCTCGGGCGGCCTGCATGGCGTGGGCGTGAGCGTGACCAATGCCTTGGGCAAGCGGCTGGAAGCCACCAGCTACCGCGAAGGCTCGGTGGCGCATATTGTGTTTGAGGGTGGTGACGTCACGTCAAAACTGCAAGTGCGCAAGGCAGGCGAGGGCGACCGCAAATCCGGCACCACGGTGCGCGTCTGGCCGGATGCCAAATACTTCGAGACCGTGGTGATTCCCATGGCGGAACTCACGCATTTGCTGCGCAGCAAGGCGGTGTTGATGCCTGGCGTGACAGTGACGCTGCTCAATGAGAAGAGCAAAGAGACGCAGAGCTGGCTTTACAAGGGCGGCCTGACCGACTATTTGATGCAGACGCTCAATGGTGATTTGGTCATCCCGCTGTTTGAAGGCGAAGGTTTTGCCGATGCCCAAAACGACAATTTTGCCGATGGCGAAGGCGCGTCCTGGTGCGTCGCCTTCACCGAAGACGGCCAGCCGGTGCGCGAAAGTTATGTGAACCTGATTCCCACCAGCGCGGGCGGCACGCACGAGAGCGGGCTGCGGGATGGCCTGTTCTCGGCGGTCAAGAGTTTCATCGAGCTGCATTCGCTTTTACCCAAAGGCGTGAAGCTGCTGCCCGAAGACGTCTTTGCCCGCGCCAGCTACGTGCTGAGCGCCAAGGTGCTGGACCCCCAGTTTCAGGGCCAGATCAAGGAGCGGCTCAATTCCCGCGACGCGGTGCGGCTGGTGTCGAGCTTCGTGCGCCCCACGCTGGAGCTGTGGCTCAACCAGCACGTGGAATACGGCAAAAAGCTGGCCGAGCTGGCCATCCGCGCTGCGCAAAGCCGCCAAAAAGCAGGCCAGAAGGTCGAAAAACGCAAAAGCTCCGGCGTTGCGGTATTGCCGGGCAAGTTGACCGATTGCGAGAGCAAGGACATCGCCCACAACGAGGTGTTTCTGGTCGAAGGTGACTCGGCTGGCGGCAGCGCCAAAATGGGCCGCGACAAGGAAAGCCAGGCGATTTTGCCCCTGCGCGGCAAGGTGCTCAACACCTGGGAAGTGGACCGCGACCGGCTGTTTGCCAACACCGAGATTCACGACATCTCGGTGGCCATCGGTGTGGACCCGCATGGTCCCAACGACACACCCGATTTAACCGGCCTGCGCTACGGCAAGGTCTGCATCCTGAGTGATGCGGACGTGGATGGCTCGCACATCCAGGTGCTGCTGCTGACACTGTTTTTTCGCCATTTCCCCAAGTTGATTGAGACGGGGCATGTGTACATCGCGCGGCCACCCCTGTTTCGCGTGGATGCGCCTGCGCGCGGCAAAAAACCGGCTTCCAAAGCCTACGCGCTGGACGACGGTGAGCTGACAGCCATCCTGGACAAG
>JAYVNK010000017.1:0-7678 GCA_043758475.1 Comamonadaceae bacterium
GGGCGCGCCGGTGTTGAAGGTGAGCGTAGACGGCAAGATCACGCCGACCGATTTTTTGGTGCCATCCGCAAATGTCACGCCGTGGCTGATGCATTTGCCGTCAAAGTAGACGCTGGCTTGGGTCGCAACGGTGACGTTGCTTAACTCTGCAACGGTGACGTTGCTTAAATTTTCGGACACGCTGTTTATTTTGGATGAGGTCATAGGGTTGCATTTTAAGCGGGCGGCACGCACTCAACTCCCGCGAGCCAGTGACCCGCCGCAACCCGCTGCGTCTTGTCCAGGCTGGCAAAGTGGGTGATGTTGCTGCGCGCCGCGACAGCCAAGTGCAGGGCGTCTGCTGCGCGCACGAGGCAATTCAGGCCAGGCACGATGCGTTGCACAGCGGCATAGTCTTCGCGCAGCACTGCAATGCGATGCAACGCGCCTTGCGCCATGAGGCTTGTGAGGGTCTGCTGGATGGTGTGCGCCACCTCAGCGGGCGTTTCACCGCGCAGGACTTTGGCCTGCATCGCGCAAGAAAACTCGGCTACTGCCCAGTCGCTAACGCACACCTGTTCCCACTGGGGCGCTTGAAGCAGGGCCATGGCGACCGCCTGCAGGGGCTCGCTGCTGAAAGCGGACACCAGCACGCTGGTGTCGATGTAAACCCTGGCGGCCACGGTCAAATGGGCTTGTTCGTTGCGCTCGTTGATATCGTCCGTTAGTAACGCTCATTTTCAGCGCGCCAGTCGGCCACAAAACTGCCTATGTCAGCACTCTTGGTGCCGACCTTCTTTTTTACTGCTTTGTAGGGCTTGGATTGTTTGGCCAGGGCCGTGATGTCTGGAAACGGCATGCGCAAGGGCGTGTTGACGATGGGCAACAGGCGATAAGCCGGCTTGCCACGGGTCGTGATGATCACCTCTTCTCCTGCATCGGCTTGCTGTGCAATGGCGGTGAATTTGGCCTTGATTTGGGCTACGCTGACTTGCATGGATGAGTCTGTGGTGAATATGGGATGTGACTATCTAGATGGTCAAGTATAGCCATATAGATTGGCTGCGTGGCCCCTTGCCGGGCTACAGGAGCGCAAAGCCGGTCAAATCACAAAAAAAGTGATAAAAAATGCCTCCAGCCCTTGTCGGTAGTGTATAAGTAGCTATATATATTATAGTAAAAAGTAAAAAGTAAAAAGTAAAAAGCAAAAAACTCAAATCAGGCGCTGCCAGGCCTCTGCATCAAACCCAATGGTGATCTGGCCACGTGGCCACTGCACCACAGGCCGTTTGATGACGCTGCTGTTGGCCGTCATCAGTGCGACTGCGTTGGCCGCATCGACCACGCTGGCTTGCGTGGCTTCGTCGAGTTTTCGCCACGTTGGCCCGCGGCGGTTGATCAGCTTTTCCCAGCCTGCGGAGGCGATCCACTGGTTGACTTGGGGCAGCGGCACACCCTGCTTTTTGAAGTCGTGAAACTCATGCGTCACGCCGTGCGCAGTGAGCCAATCGCGGGCTTTTTTGACGGTGTCGCAATTGGGAATGCCGTACAGCATGACGGACGGTCTGTTGGGCTTTTGGTTCATGGACTCCATCATGCAGCAGCGGTGGGCGACAATTCAAGGCTGTATGAAAACCCCCAACACTTCTGAGCTGCGCACCCTCGCCGACTGGCTGGCCTACTGCGAGCAACTGCACCCCAAAGCCATCGACATGGGGCTTGGGCGGGTGAAGGCGGTAGCAGACCGCATGGCGCTCAAGCTGGAATGCCCGGTGATCACGGTGGCGGGCACCAATGGCAAGGGTTCCACCTGCGCCATGCTGGAATCGATCCTGCGCCAGGCGGGTTACCGCACTGGGGTCTTCACATCGCCGCATCTGGTGCGGTTTGAAGAGCGGCTGCGGCTGCTGGGTGAAATGGTAAATGCTTCTGAATTAATAGCTAGCTTTGAAGCTGTGGAGAGGGCCAGAGACCTAAATGACGGCGAAATCTCGCTGACTTACTTCGAATTCTCCACACTGGCCATATTGGACGTGATGGCGCGCTCGAAGCTGGACGTGGCCATTCTCGAAGTGGGTCTGGGCGGTCGGCTGGACGCGGTCAACATCATCGACGCCGATTGCGCGGTCATCACCAGCATTGACCTGGACCACATGGAGCTGTTGGGCAACACGCGTGAGGCCATCGGTTTTGAGAAAGCCGGCATCATGCGCGCCGGGCAGCCCGTGGTGGTGAGCGACCCCATGCCGCCGCAAAGCGTGCTGGACCGGGCGCAAGCACTGGGTTCGGATTTGTGGCGCTTTGGCGTTGATTTCAATGTGTCGGGCGACAAGCAGCAATGGGGCTGGGCGGGGCGGGGCCGTAGATACAGTGGTCTGGCGTATCCGGCCCTTCGCGGTGCCAACCAGCTGGTCAACGCAGCGGGCGTGCTGGCGGCGCTGACTGCTCTGCGCGACAAGCTGCCAGTCACGGCCCAGGCCGTGCGCAACGGGCTGGCGTTTGTCGAGCTGCCAGGGCGCTTCCAGATTATTCCGGGCCAGCCCAATCTGGTGCTGGATGTGGCGCACAACCCGCATTCGGTGGCGGCGCTGGCGGCCAATCTGGATGCGATGGGGTTTTTCCCCACGACCCATGCGGTGTTTGGTGCCATGGCGGACAAGGATTTGGCGTCCATGCTGGCATCCGTCAACCCGTTGATCGACAAGTGGTATTTCACGGATTTGCCGACGCCCCGGGCCGCCTCGGCCTCCAGTTTGCAATCCCGATGGCACGCGCAGAATACCCGCCAGGACGTCACTTCGGCGCTGTTCAAAACCCCTATGTTGGCCCTGCAGGCGGCCATCGATGCGGCCAACCCCGCTGATAGAATCGTGGTCTTTGGATCGTTCTACACCGTGGGCGGCGTTCTGCAAAATGGCATCCCCCGACTGCTTGCCAGACACTTAAGTTTCTAGTTCCTGACTCCGAAATTCCTGACTCTGAAATTCATGCCTTTATTCAAGTTCCGAAAAGGTGGCGAGGAGCAACAAGCTCCGGCACCCCGGCCCGAGAGCGTGGAGGCCATGCGCAGGCGCGCCCGGCACAGGCTCATCGGCGCTGCGTTGCTGGTGCTGGCCGGTGTAATTGGCTTTCCCCTCCTGTTTGACACCCAGCCGCGCCCTATCTCGGTGGATATTCCGATTGAGATTCCGGACAAAAACAAGACTCGACCGATCTCGATTGCGGCGTCGTCTGCCACAGCCGTGCCTGAAACTGCGGTGGTCCCGCCAAAGCCGCCAGAAACCGCTGCCAAGGCGGCAGCGCCATCGCCCAAGGTGCCAGAACCCAAAGAAGCCGCAATTGTGGTAAAATCGGAAGAAAAAGAGGCCGTAGCCCCCGTCATACCTGCTCAAGTAGCTATAAAAAAAGAAGCAAAGCCAAATCCCAAGGAATCCGCCGAGTCAACGGATGGTGCCAAGGCGAAAGCGCTGCTTGAAGGCAATGTCGTCGAGAAAGCGGCACCCGTGACCGAAGGCCGGTTTGTGGTGCAGGTAGGCGCATTTGCCGACGCCGCGCGCGCCAAGGAAGCGCGTACCAAGCTGGAGCGCGCCGGCATGAAAACCTACACCCAGGTGGTGGAGACCAAAGAAGGCCAGCGCACCCGCGTGCGTGTGGGGCCATTTACCGACAAGAACGATGCGGACAAGGTGGCCAGCAAGATCAAGGCGCTGGACCTGCCCGCTGCCATCCTGGTGTTGTAAGCCGCAGCCAAACAATGGCGGTGCTGGACTGGGTTTTTGGGGCCGTGCTGCTCGCGTCGCTTCTGGTGGGTGCATGGCGCGGCCTGGTGTTCGAAGTGCTGTCGCTGGTCACGTGGGTCGCCGCATTCATCCTGGCGCAGTGGTTTGCACCGGATGTGGCGCAAATGTTGCCCATGTCGGGCGCGGGCGAGGCAGTGCGTTACGCCGCCGGTTTTGTGCTGACGTTTATTGCGGCGGTTTTTGCCGGCGGGCTGGTGGCAGTGCTCGTCAAGAAGCTGATTTCCGCTGCGGGTCTGGCACCGGCTGACCGCATGCTTGGTGCCGTTTTTGGGCTGGTGCGCGGCGTGGTTGTGTTGCTGGCGTTGACGGTGGTGGTTGCCATGACGCCGTTGAAGAATAGCGTGGGGTGGACCGAGTCCATCGGCGCAGGTGTTTTGAGCGCAGCACTCAAGGGTCTCAAGCCAGTGTTGCCGCAGGAATTTGGAAAGTACTTACCGTGATGTTTGCGTAATGTGTGGAATCGTAGGCGTTGTATCCAACGCACCAGTCAACCAGCTTATCTATGACGCGCTGCTGCTGCTGCAGCACCGCGGCCAGGATGCGGCGGGCATCGTCACGCAGCAGGAACGCAAGTTCTTCATGCACAAGGCCAAGGGCCTGGTGAAAGATGTTTTTCGCACCCGCAACATGCGTGCGCTGCCCGGCAATTGCGGGCTGGGCCAGGTGCGCTACCCCACGGCGGGCAATGCCTACAGCGAAGAAGAGGCGCAGCCGTTTTACGTCAACGCGCCCTTCGGCATTGTGCTGGTGCACAACGGCAACTTGACGAATGCCCATGCGCTTAAAAGCGAACTTTTCATCACCGACCACCGCCATATCAACACCCAGAGCGACTCCGAAGTGCTGCTCAACGTGCTGGCGCACGAGATTGAGCGAACCACGCGCGGCCTGCCGTTGCAAGCCACTGATATTTTTGCTGCGGTCAAAAACGTGCACCGGCGCGTGAAGGGCTCGTATGCGGTCATCGCGCTGATCGCCGGGCATGGCGTGCTGGCATTTCGTGACCCGTTTGGCATCCGTCCCCTGTGCATGGGGCGCAGCAACGACGGTTCGGGCACCGTGGTGCTGGCCAGCGAATCGGTGGCGCTGGAAGGCACGTCGCATAAATTTGAGCGCAACATCGAGCCGGGCGAGGCCGTGTTCATTGATTTGCAGGGCCATGTGCATGCCCAGCAATGCGCCGACGCGCCGCAACTGAACCCCTGCATTTTTGAGTTCGTCTATCTCGCGCGGCCAGACTCGGTAATGGACGGCATCTCGGTCTACCAGGCGCGTTTGAACCTGGGCGAGGCGCTTGCCAAGCGAGTCATCTCTACCGTGCCGCCCAATGAGATTGACGTGGTCATCCCCATCCCCGAGTCCAGCCGCCCCAGTGCTGCGCAACTCGCGCAACTGCTGGGCTTGCCGTACCGTGAAGGCTTTGTGAAAAACCGCTATGTGGGGCGCACCTTCATCATGCCGGGGCAGTCGGTGCGGAAAAAGTCGGTACGGCAGAAACTCAACGCCATCGCCAGCGAATTCAAGGGACGCAAGGTGCTGCTGGTGGACGACTCCATCGTGCGAGGCACCACCAGCCACGAAATTGTGCAAATGGCGCGCGACGCCGGCGCACGCAAGGTTTACCTGGCCAGCGCCGCGCCGCCGGTGCGCTACCCCAACGTCTATGGCATTGACATGCCGACCAGCAGGGAACTGGTGGCACACAACCGCACGGTGGAGCAGATTCGCCAGATCATTGGCTGCGATGCGCTGATTTACCAGGACGTGGATGGAATGAAGTCAGCCATTGGCAAGCTCAGCACCCGCATCAAGGGTTTTGATGCCTCGTGTTTTGATGGTGTCTACGTGACGGGCGACGTCACGTCGGACGACATTGCCCGGCTTAACGAGAGCCGTGTCGGCGGCGAAGAGCTTGACGAAGACACGTCGCGCCTGGCATTGCCAAATCATGCCGAATAAGCACGCCGAATGACCATGATGTTGAAAACTCGTACCCGGTTTGCCCCATCCCCCACTGGATTCATCCACCTGGGCAACATCCGCTCGGCCTTGTATCCGTGGGCGTTTGCCCGCTCGACGGGTGGCGATTTCATCCTGCGCATTGAAGACACCGACGAAGGCCGTTCCACCCAGGCTGCGGTCGATGTGATCATTGAAGGCATGGCCTGGCTGGGGCTGGACTACGACGAGGGCCCGTTCTACCAGATGCAGCGCATGGACCGCTACAAAGAGGTGCTGGCGCAGTTGCTGGCCGCAGGGCATGTCTACCCGTGCTACATGAGCATCGCCGAGCTGGACGTCCTGCGTGAGCGCCAGCTAGATGCCAAGGAGAAACCGCGTTACGACGGCACCTGGCGGCCTGAGCCGGGCAAGACATTGCCTGCGGTGCCACCGGGCGTGCAACCCGTGCTGCGCTTCAAGAATCCGCAGAGCGGGTCGGTGGTGTGGGAGGACAAGGTCAAGGGCCGCATCGAGATCAGCAATGACGAGCTGGACGACTTGGTCATCGCCCGGCCCGCGCCCTTGGGCGAGGTCGGCACACCTACCTACAACTTTTGCGTGGTGGTAGACGACATCGATATGGCCATTACGCACGTCATCCGTGGCGACGACCATGTGAACAACACGCCGCGCCAGATCAACATCTTCAACGCGCTGGGCAAGCCCGTGCCGGTGTATGCGCACTTGCCCACGGTGCTCAACGAGCAGGGTGAAAAGATGAGCAAGCGCAATGGCGCCAAGCCCGTCACGCAATATGCTGTGGAAGGTTACCTGCCGGACGCCATGGTCAACTACCTCGCGCGCCTGGGCTGGAGCCACGGCGACGACGAAATCTTCAGCCGCGCACAGTTCCTGGAGTGGTTCAATCTGGATCATCTGGGGCGCAGCGCCGCGCAGTTTGATGAAGCCAAGCTGCGTTGGGTGAATGCCCAGCACCTCAAGGCCATGGCCGACGATGCGCTGGCACCTCTGGTGGCGGCGCAGTTGCAGCATCAGGGCATCGAGGCAGATAGCCGTTTGCCCGCCATCTGCGCGATGTTCAAGGACCGCTGCGACACCACGGTGGCGCTGGCGGGATGGGCGCGTGCAATTTATGCCGACATTGTTGTCGCGCCAGAAGACATGGCTCTGCACATTGTTGATACGATCAGGCCCGCGTTGCAGATGCTGCGTGAGAGATTGGCCGTTTGCGTGTGGGACAAGGCATCGATTGCGCTGGCAATCAAGGAAGTGCTGGCCACCTGCAGTCTGAAAATGCCCCAGCTTGCCGTGCCGGTACGCGTTCTGGTGATGGGCACCGCCCAGACGCCCTCGCTGGACGCAGTGCTGGCGCTGTTTGGCCGGGACAGGGTGTTGGCGCGCCTGGCCTGCGGTGTGCGCCTGAGCTGACAGCTGAAAATAGTTGAAAATTTCAGGCTATAATTCAAAGCTCGACAGATGTCGGGAAGTTTTTGCGAATTTGAGGGGGTATAGCTCAGCTGGGAGAGCGCTTGCATGGCATGCAAGAGGTCAGCAGTTCGATCCTGCTTACCTCCACCAAAATTATTGGCAAGAAGAAAATTGAATCGCTTCGACTACAGGTAAAGTTGAAAGTGAGAAGCCGGAAGTTCATAGGTTTTGACCCCATCGTCTAGAGGCCTAGGACACTACCCTTTCACGGTAGGTACCGGGGTTCGAATCCCCGTGGGGTCGCCAGTCAGTAAGTTTGTTTGGTGAGAAATCATCATCTACCAGGAGTGGTAGTTCAGTTGGTTAGAATACCGGCCTGTCACGCCGGGGGTCGCGGGTTCGAGTCCCGTACGCTCCGCCAGTAAAAATTTCTAAGTCATTGATTTAGAATAAAAAAAAGCCACCGCAAGGTGGCTTTTTTGTTTCCAGGCCATACTTCTAACCATAAT
>JAYVNK010000018.1:0-7676 GCA_043758475.1 Comamonadaceae bacterium
ATGTGATCGAGTTGCCCGCGCGTGACACCAGCATTCTCGAGCGCCGCATGTGCCGTGTGGTACACCATCTCTTCCAGACGAAAGTCTTTCAAGTTGACAGCTGGAGGATGGACGGCCAGTCCAAGAATGTAGCAATTCAATCGAAGTTTCCTAAACTAGAAGCAGCGCAAAAAATCAGATTTCAACAGTACGCAGGCCGAAAATGCCTTCAACATCATTTGTCAAGGCCCAACTATTTCCAATCGGATTTAAGCGAGTGCGTATTCATTTATGCTAACAAAAAAACATTCCACACCAACCGGCATATACCCTTACCCATGAGTAGATTTCGGGTGTAACGGTTGTCCGGTTTGGTTTATCCGGCATAGGAAGAAGCCTCACGGCCCGTCCCTCCAACAGCTATGCGCGCTTGCTTGTGCCAAAGCTGCGCTACTTTGCCGATGCGCGCTCACGCGGCGTCTGAGGGATTGACCATCGATGGATCAACTTTTCTCGCATCTCATACTGGACTACACCTATGCCCAAGCTGTAGGCGCCAGACTTCATCGCGAAGGCCATCCGGGCCTGCTCACCCCTTCCGTGCGCGACCCAAGCGGCGAAAACCACGTCATCTTGAACCCTGCCGTTCTGTCCAACCCGAGGCCACATTGCCAGTTGACGTACCGGTTGATCAAAAGCTGCGTCGTCGTCGAAAAGCAACCTGGCGTTGCTTGGTTGGAGATTTCGACGCAGGGGATGTGAGCTTTGAGCCCGTGCTGGCAGCCTGCACTTGTGGTGGCGTCGCTTAAGGTGATGCAGGGTAGATGAAAAAAACCGCCCGAAGGCGGCTTGTCGTGGCGCGGCAATGCCTCTTTGTGGCTACTTGATGTATTCCGAAATGACTTTCCATTTGCCGTCGGTGATTTGGGACAGGCGCGAGGCATCGCTGCCCAGGCGCTTGGTGGCGGTAAAGGTTGCGGGGGCGCTTCCGAACATGTCTGTCGGGATGGTCATGGTGTCCATCGCCTTGATGAAGGTCTCGGTGCTCAAGCCCTTGCCGGCTTTGGTGGCAGCTTTGGCAAACGTGTCAACAATGGTGTAGCCGTAGACCGAGAACACGGTCGGGTCTTCATTGAACTTGGTTTTGTACTTCGCGGCCCAGAACTGGATGGGTTTGGAGGCCTCGTCCAGGTACGGGTTTTGCACCGTCATGGTGGCGTACAGGCCGTTCATGGCTGCGCCGCCCAGCTTGTGGATCAGGTCGGTGTAGCCGGCGCTGCTGGCCAGAAAGGTTGGGTTGTAGCCCGATTTTTTGGCCGTGCCAATGGCTCCAATGGTTTCGCGGATGATGGTGCCCAGCACGATCAAATCGCAACCCGAGGCCTGCATTTTTGACACCTGGGAAGAGAAATCTGTAGCGCCACGTTTGTACGATGTTTTCTCGGCAAACTCCATGCCGATGGTCTTCAGCCCGGCCTCGCCACCGCGCAGCACTTCCAGGCCAAAGTCGTCGTCCTGGTACATGGTGCAGACTTTTTTGGCCCCCTTGTCCTTGACCATTTTTGGCACGGCGTTGCGCATCTGGTCAAAGTAGGTGGCGGCAAAAGAGTACTTGAGCTTGTGGAAGGGCTCATACATCTCGCGTGCCGCCGTGATCGGGAAGAAATTGATGACATTCTTCTCAAATTGCACCGGCATGGCCGCCATGTTTTGCGCCGTGCCCAAGTGGCCGAGCATGATGAAGATCTTGTCCTGGTTGACCAGCTTTTGCGCGGCCAGCACAGCTTTTTTGGGGTCGTAAGCGGAGTCTTCCACAATCAACTTCAGCTTGCGGCCATTGATGCCGCCCTGCTCATTGATTTCGTCCACGGCCAGCATCATGCCCAGACGCGACTGCTTGCCAAAGCCTGCGATTGGACCCGACAGGTCCTGAATGGAGCCCAGTGTGATCTCGGTGGCGCTTACGCCCTGAGGTGGCGCGTTTTGGGCCTGGCTCTGGGTGGGAGCCAGGGCCAACCCGGAAAGTAGCGTGGCGGCTGCCAGGAGGGCTGAACTTTTTTTGCGTGTCATGGCTGTTTCCTTTGGTTGAGGGGTTTCTAAATGGATTGCTTCGGTTTCGTCCGGTACGCCAGGCCTTATGGCTTGACGTACTCAGATATAACGCGCCAGCGGCCATCCTGGATTTGTGACATGCGCGAAGCATCCGTGCCAAGGCGCTTGGTGGCCGTAAAGGTGATCTCCGAGCTGCCAAAGATGTCAGGTGGCACGGTCAGGCTGTCCATGGCCTTGATGAAGCTGTCGGTCGTCAACGCCGACCCGGCTTTCTGCGCCGCCCGGATGAAGGTGTCAATGATCTGGTAGCCGTAAATTGACACCACACCCGGGTCTTCGTTAAATTTTGTCTTGTACTTGTTGGCCCAGAAGCGGATGGGTTGCGACGATTCATCCAGATACGGGTGCGAGACCGTCATGGTGGAGTACATGCCGTCCATCGCCTTGCCGCCCAGTTTGGGGATCAGATCGGTGTAGGCGGCGTTGGCGCTCAGGAAAATCGGGTTGAAGCCGGTTTTGCGGGATTCACCAATGGTGCCAATGGTCTCGCGGATGATGGTGCCCAGCACCACCAGGTCGCAGTTGGACGCCTTCATTTTCGCCACTTGGGACGAGAAATCAGTGGCACCGCGCTTGAAAGATGTCTTCTCGGCCAATTCCATGTTGATGGTTTTCAGACCGGCCTCGGCACCGCGCTGCACCTCCAGGCCAAAATCATCGTCCTGGTAAATGGTGCATACGCGCTTGGCGCTTTTTTCCTTGACCAGCTTGGGCAGGGCGGTGCGTATCTGGTCGTAGTAAGTGACGGCAAACGAGTACTTCAACCGGTGGTAGGGCTCGTACATGTCCCGCGCGGCGGTAATGGGCAAGAAGTTGATGACGTTCTTCTCAAACTGCACCGGCATGGCCGCGTTGTTCTGCGCGGTGCCCACGTGGCCGGCCATGATGAAAATCTTGTCCTGGTTGACCAGCTTTTGCGCGCCCAGCACGGCCTTCTTGGGGTCGTAGCCGGAGTCTTCCAGCAGCAGCTTGAGCTTGCGCCCGTGTACGCCGCCCTGCTCGTTGAGCTCGTCAATGCGCAGCTGCATTCCAAAGCGGGCCTGCTTGCCAAAGGCGGCCAGTGGCCCCGACATGTCCTGGATGGTGCCGACCAGAATTTCAGTTTTGCTGACACCCTGTTGAGCTATTGAAATAGTAGCTACTAACGCAACGGGGAAAAGGGCTATAGCGTGTTTTAATGCCATTTTGACTCCTGGAAGGTTATTGTCCGAAGTTATCCGTACATCGCTTCGATTTGCGGCGAATATTTCTTTTCCACCAGCTTGCGTTTGAGCTTCATGGTGGGCGTGAGTTCCTCGTCCTCTGCGGTCAGCTGGTTTTCCAGCAGGAAGAATTTCTTGATCTGCTCCACCCGCGCGAACTTCCTGTTCACCCGGTCAATTTCGCCCTGGATCAGCGCCTGCACCTCGGGTGAGCGCGTGAGCGACGCGTAGTTGCTGAACGGCACATCGCCGTCCTGGGCAAACTTCTCCACGTTTTCCTGGTCGATCATGATGATGGCGGTCAGGTAAGGGCGCTTGTCGCCAATCACAACCGCGTCGGTGATGTACGGTGAGAATTTCAGGTCGTTTTCCAGCTCGCTCGGGGTCACATTTTTGCCACCCGCCGTGATGATGATGTCCTTCATGCGGTCGGTGATCTTGTAGTAGCCATCCGCATCCACCACGCCCACGTCACCCGTATGCAGCCAGCCGTCTTTGTCGAACGTTTCTGCGGTTTTTTCAGGCAGGTTTAAGTAGCCTGCAAACACATTCTTGCCGCGCACCATCAGCTCGCTGGTCACCGGGTCCAGGCGGACCTCGTTGAAGCTGACGGAAGGGCCAATGGAGCCGGGCTTCATCTTGTTGGCAGGAACGCCCGTGGATGCGCCGCAGGTCTCGGTCATGCCCCATACCTCCAGCATTGGCACGCCCAAGGCGAGGTACCAGCGCACCAGATCCGGCGAGATCGGCGCGGCGCCGGTCACCAGAAAGCGGGCGCGGTGGATGCCGATCATTTTGCGCACGTTGTTCAGGGCGATCCACTGGGCAATGGTGAACTTGAATTTGAGCCAGCCATCCACCGGCTTGCCTGCCAGCACCTTGTCGGCAATCTCGGTGCCCACGCCAATGCCCCAGCCGTAGGCGGCCTGCTGGACGGCGCCCGCTTCTTTAAGCGAGATCATGACGCCGGAATAAAACTTTTCCCAAACGCGGGGTACCGCAGTAAAGACCGTAGGCGCAATCTCGCGCACGTTTTCGGGAATGGTCTCCGGGTTCTCCACAAAATTGAGCTTGGCCCCGGTGTACAGCGCGTGGTATTCCCCGCCCATGCGTTCGGCAATGTGGCACAGCGGCAGAAAACACATGCGTTCATCGCGTTCGTCCTGCGTGACCAGCGTGTTGTAGCCGTGCAGCGTGTAGACCAGACCCTGGTGCAGGTGCATCGCGCCTTTGGGCTTGCCCGTGGTGCCGGAGGTGTAGACCAGAATGGCCAGGCCTTCGGGCTTGCAGGCGGCGACCCTTTCTTTCACCGCGTTGGGGTGGCTTGCAAGGTACTCGCGGCCCAAGGCCCGAAGTGCGGCCAGGCTGATGATGTCCGCGTCGCTGACGTTGCGCAGGCCCTCCATGTCAAAAACTACGATTTTGCGCAACTTGGGCAACTGCGCGCGCACTTCCAGCGCCTTGTCGAGCTGCTCGTCGTCGTCCACAAAAAGGAGGGTGGTGCGGGAGTCTTCACACAGGAATTGCACCTGCGACGCGGCGTCGGTCGGGTAGATGCCATTGGACACGCCGCCACTTGACAGCACGGCCAGGTCAGCCCACACCCATTCAACGGCGGTGTTGGCCAGAATCGATGCGCATTCACCCGCCGCAAAGCCCAGGCTCATCAAGCCACCGGCAATCTCGCTCACCGCCGTGGCGGTCTGATGCCAGGTCCAACTGCGCCAGATGCCCAGGTGCTTCTGGCGCATCCACACGGTTGGGCCGCGTTTTTCCACCGCATTCCAGAAGATGGCTGGTATGGTGTCGCCGGGCATCACAACTTCAAAGTTGGGCTGAATATTGCTGAGATCCCACAAACCGCTCATGATGGTGTTGTCCTCATGCTTGTCGTCAAATTTAACGCCATGTCTTCTTCTTCTTCCACCGCCGCTCGCTGCGCATACCGTCCTCTTTCATGCCGAGGTAGAACTCCTTGATGTCGTCCTTCTCGCGCAGGTGGGCGCAGGTGTCTTCCATTACGATGCGGCCGTTTTCCAGCACGTAGCCATAGTCGGACGCGTTCAGCGCCATGTTGGCGTTTTGCTCCACCAGCAGAATCGTGGTGCCGCGTTCGCGGTTGATGCGCACGACGATCTCGAAGATTTCCTTGGTCAGTTTGGGGCTCAGGCCCAGGCTGGGCTCGTCCAGCAAGATCAGGTCGGGGTTGGCCATCAGCGCGCGTGAGATCGACAGCATCTGCTGCTGCCCGCCCGAGAGCAGCCCTGCGTCCTGGCCCGCGCGTTCCCGCAGAATGGGGAAGTAGTTGAACACCGCCTCCATGTCTTTGGCCACGCCGTCGCGGTCAGTTCGGGTGTAGGCCCCCATGGCCAGGTTGTCGCGCACGCTGAGCAGCGCAAACACTTCGCGGCCCTCGGGCACGTGACTTAACCCTTGTGTCACGATGTGGGCGGGGTCCTTGGCGGTAATGTCCTGACCCTTGAATTCGATGGAGCCCTTGCGCGGGTCGATGATGCCCGAGATGGTCTTGAGAATTGTCGTCTTGCCCGCGCCATTGGAACCCAGCACCATGGCAATCTCGCCCCTGCGCACCTGCAAGCTGACGCCGCGGATTGCCTTGATGGGGCCATAGGCGCTTTCGACATTGAGCAGTTTGAGGACCGGGGTGTCGCTGATCGCCGGAGGCACTGGACTCATACCGTGGCCCCCCTTCGCAAAGACGACACGTCATCGACCGACCCAAGATAAGCCTCGATCACGCCGGGGTCGCTCTGCACCTCGCGCGGCGTGCCCATGGCCAGCACCTCGCCCTGGTTCATGGCCAGCACGCGGTCAGATACTTTGCTGACCAGCGTCATGTCGTGTTCCACCATCAGCACGGTGATGCCCAGCTCGTTTTTGATATCGGCAATCCAGAAGGCCATGTCGTCGGTTTCTTCCACGTTCAGGCCGCTGGAGGGCTCATCAAGCAGCAGCAGCTTGGGCTCGGTGCACAGCGCGCGCGCCATCTCCACCACCTTGCGCACGCCGTAGGGCAGGCCGGCTACGTGCGAATCTCGATGATGTTGCAGATCCAGCAGTTCAATCACTTCTTCGGCTTTCTCGCGCGCCTTGATTTCCGCCGCGCGCGCCGTGCTGGTGAAAAACATGTCTTGCCACAGCCCGGTTTTGCGGTGCGTGTGGCGGCCAATCAGCAGGTTGTGCAGAACCGAAGCGTTCTCGAACAGCTCGATGTTCTGGAAAGTGCGCGCAATGCCCAGCGAGGCAATCTTGTGCGGTGGCTGCTCGGTCAGCTTGTTGCCCAGGTAAATGATCTCGCCGGTGGTGGGCGTGTAGATGCGGCTGATGAGGTTGAACACCGTTGTCTTGCCCGCGCCGTTGGGGCCGATCAGCGTGAACACCTCGCCCTGCTTCACGTCGAAGCTGACGTTGTTGACCGCCAGCACACCGCCAAAGCGCACGCTCAAGTTTTTGGCTGATAAAAGTGTTTCAGTCATGGCAGTTGCCGCCGCGTAGGGCCGCCCCAAGCAAGGCAGCACCCCCTCGGGGGGCAGCGCAGTACACGAAGTGACAAGCGTGGGGGCATGTTCATCTCAATCTATCCGACTTTTGAAAGGACTTCTGCCGCTTGAACATGCCCTTTCGGTAGAACGGGAATAGCTGCAAATACGTACGCACTTTCAACCACCGGCCATACAGCCCCATCGGCTCAAACAGCACAAACGCCACCAGCACCACACCGTACACCAGCCCCTGCAAGCCGGGTGCCTGGCCTATTGCCGCAGGCAGGTAGTCTTTGACCAGGGCAATCAGCTGCGGCATGGTGATCAGGAAAATCGCGCCCAGAAAAGCCCCGTGCACCGAGCCCACGCCGCCAATCACGATCATCAGCAGCAGGTCAATCGACTGCAAGATGTTGAACTGGTCTGGGGAGATGAACTGCAGCTTGTGCGCATACAAAGCGCCGGCCACGCCGGCCAGCGCGGCCGATATGGCAAACGACAGCGTCTTGTAGTGCGCCAGATGGATGCCCATGCTCTGCGCCGAAATTTCTGAGTCACGAATCGCCACAAAGGCGCGTCCCGTGGGTGAGCGCAGCAAATTGAGAATGCCCAAGGTGGCGATGACGGTGATGACCAGGCAGAGAAAGTAAAACTCGGTGCCCGAATTCAAAACCAAGCCAAACATGTGGGGCGGCTTGATGTGCATGCCGGCGTTGCCGCCGGTTACAGACTCCCAGCGCGCCATCACCTCTTCCACAATGAAGCCAAACGACAGCGTCGCCATGCCCAGGTAAATGCCCTTCACGCGCAAGGCCGGCAGGCCTACCACAAAGCCCACAGCCGCCGAGAGCGCCGCCGCACCCAGCAGCGCGATGGGAAA
>JAYVNK010000019.1:0-7676 GCA_043758475.1 Comamonadaceae bacterium
AGCTGATCTTTACTATGCTGGGCGAAACAGTTATTCGCACCGCTTGTGAACTCAAAAACATCAAAATCGCGTACAAGCAAGACATCACCAGTCACGCGCAAGACCTCCTCAATGGGCTTAAGACTTGGCCCGGGACAACGACAGTGCAAAAGAGCGCCTGGGACGCGGCTCTGCATCAATTGGAGCGCATGAAAGATGTGGTGATGAATCCATACTCCCATCCCAGTGCGCCGAATATCCCACGTCAAGAAGTCGTCAACGCCGCTGATGCCGTTGAAGCATTATTGACACTGGCCAGGACGAAGTAGTCGGCAGGGCAACGGATGAAATGCTTATGACTACCGAAAGCGTCCTAAACCCTGGTGCACACAACGTTGCAGGCACGTTGTCATGCATTCAGGATTGCCCGGCAGTCTTTGTTCGCGATGGTGAGTTGCTACGTTATTTATAGCTTATTTCGCACACTCCACGAGGGCTAGAGGCCTATTTTTCATATAGATAGTGCTGCGCAGGTGTCTTATCAGCTTCCGCGAAGGCGTCAGAGAACGACGATCCTTCGGCGTTCCAGCGTTGCGACTGCCCACCAGCGCGGTCATGCCGGGCGCGCTGCCTGCTAAACGGCGCTTTGCGCTGGTGGCAACGCACCCAACATCACCGCTTGCCATATTCGGGGCTCTGTAGCTTTGGTCAGTGGCCAATGCGGAGTACCGCAATGGCCAGGCATCACCAAGCTGTCGCGCAGCTTCGGCCAGCAGCGCGGCCATGTGTCGCCGCCAGTCGCTGCGCTTGGTGGCGACGGCACATCACCGCTTTACCCTGTTCGATGCTCTGTAGTCTCAGTCAGTGGGCACGGCGGAGTACCGCCATGCCCAGCCATCACGATGGCTGTCGCGTGGTGTGCGTGGCTTGTGTAGTGTTCGCCCGCTACGGCCACCCGCTTCGCTTTTACATAACGCGGCATTGCCCTCAGTGACCGGCAGTCGCTGCGCTGAAGCTCCGCTTGGTGCCGGTCACCGCTTGCGCGCCCTTCGGGTGAAGGCAACAGGCGTTATGCAAAGTGGCCTTCGCTGGAGGCGGTCGCACAGCCGTCGGCGCTTCCCGGTCGCTGGCGCGCCCTTGTGGGTGCGCCTACACCTGGGCATTGGTCAGGCGCTGCGCGCTGTGCTGTCGGTTAGTGGCCTGCGGCCAGTCATGTTGTGTGCGCCCCCGCCCGCCGTGGGCCTCGCCGCTGCGCGGCTTTGGCTCCGCGCTGAACTGCCCGTCCGCCCCCCAAGGGGCTCCCTCAATCAGCGCAAAAACCGGGGTCAGCGGCGCTGACGCGCCGCCTTGATGCCAAATCAACACGACGCAACGGCGACAAATACGAAAAATCGTCTTACATCCGCCCTTGCATCGGGCATCCAAGAAAAAAGCCTTATATCTTTTAAATAGCAGGCTTTTCTTATTTCATATGGGGTGGCTGATGGGGCTCGAACCCACGACAACAGGAATCACAATCCTGGACTCTACCAACTGAGCTACAGCCACCATTCACTCTGTATTATAACGGTTCGACGTTTACTGGCCAGAAACAGCAGGTTGATTCAGGCTGGCGCGATCCGGCTTGGGCACCTTGATCTGGGCTTTGAACCGGTCTCGCAGCAGGTTGTAGTACGCCAGGTTTTCGGCACCGCTCCAGCCTTGGGAGTATTGGGCAAGTTCCTGCTTCGCGAGGTCTTGCGCAGGTGCCGCGCGCGCTACCGACGCATTGACCTTGACGACTGCATAACCCTGGGTGCCGAGGTCAATGCCCATCATCGCTGGCAAGGAGGCCGAATCGGCACGCAGGGCGGCTTCCAGAACTTGATGAGGCACGTTCTGTGGCTGGTCGCGTGACACCACAACAGAGGCTGGGAGAGTCGCCGCGGCCGGGCTGGCTTTCCAGGCCGCGAGTTTGTCCGCACCCTCCTTTTTGGCCAGATCGATGCTGCGTTGCGCCACCAATTTCTCGCGCACACCGGTGCGGACATCGGCAAACGGCAGTGTGCGCGCCGCCGTGTACTGGGTGATGCGTGCCGCTGTCAATTGGTTGGGAGCGGTCTCCACGGCCTCGGTATTGCGCTTTTTCTCGACGGAATCCGGGCTGAAAATGGCGGTCAGCAATTTGGGATTGGTCAGCACGCCGACCCCGGGAGGTTTCGTTCCATCGGGCTGGCGCACCAAATTGCTGGCCGTTTTTATTTCCAGCTTGAGCTTGTCCGCCACTGGTTTGAGGCTGTCTGACTGCTCGTATGCGCCGTTGGTAAATGCCTCGGCAGTTTCCGCAAACTTGGCCTTGGCCTGCTGGTTCTTCAGGTCTGACTCGATGCCCGCGCGCAGTTCCTCAAAAGTCTTTTGCTTAGGTTCCTTGATATCTGTGAGTTTGATGATGTGATAGCCAAAATCAGATTCCACCACATCGCTGATGTCACCCTTTTTCAGGGCAAACGCGGCGTCTTCAAACGGCTTGACCATAGCGCCCCTGGCGAAAAAATCGAGGTCGCCGCCAGCGGGCGCGGAGCCGGGATCCTGTGAATTCTCTTTTGCAACATCGGCAAAGGTGTCAGGCGCTTTCCTGACTCCTGCCAGCAGTTCCTGCGCGCGGGCTTTGGCTTTTTCGCGGTCAGCCGCCGGCGCCGTCTTGGGGGCATTGATGAGAATATGGCTGGCGCGCCGTTCCTGGTTGCCGCTCAGGCGTGCAATGTTCTGGTCGTAATAGGACTTCAGGTCTGCTTCGTTGATGATGATGGATTTCTTGATGGTGTCCAGGTCAAGAACCGCATACTCGATGTTGGCTGATTCAGGAGCCTTGAAAAGCGTCAGGTTGTCTTTGTAAAACGCCTCGAGTTCAGCGTCGGTCGGCACTACCTTGGCCGCAAAATCCGCCGGTGCCAATCGCACAAACTGGATCTCCCGTCTGCCGAAATACGCGCCAAGCGACACGTCGGCTTGCTGTCTTGCTGCAAACCCGGTCCCGATGATGCCAGCTTCAACCTGGCGCGTTGACAGATCCCGTCGCACACGTGCTTCAAAGCCCTCCGGCGTGAGGCCCTGGCTTGCAGCAAGCTGTCGGTAGCGCTCCATGTCCAGCTTGCCGTCTGGCAGGCGCAACGAAGCGATGGTAGGGTCTTGCTGCAGCTCGGCGGCCAGCCGGGCGTCGCCCGTTTGCAATTTAAGACTGTCGGCAGCCTCTGCTAGAACACGCTCGCGCACCAGGCGCTCAAGCGTGACGTAGCGCGCTTCGGGTGAGTCCAGCAGTTTGGCGTCCACCGACGGATTGGAGGCCCGGATGCGGTCGACATCCATTTTGTGCGCGCCGTCCCAGTCACCCTGCGAAATGTCGTGTCCACTGACGCGTGCAACGGCAGCGCCTTTGTCCTGAAAACGGTTGTAGCCATCAATGCCAAACAGCACAAACGACGGAATGATCAGCAAAAACATCACGAACATCAAAATCTTCGTGTGCTTGCGCACTAAATCAAACATGGGTTGACTTTCCACAAAAAAACAAAAAGGCGAACCTCGGTTCGCCTTTGAGTGGCTGGTGAGTGATGACGGGCTCGAACCGCCGACCTACGCCGTGTAAAGGCGCCGCTCTACCAACTGAGCTAATCACCCCAAAAAATCTCGCCAGGCGGTCCTGATCAGTTCAACGCATCTTTCAATGCTTTGCCGGGACGGAATTTTGGCACCTTGGCTGCCTTGATTTTAATCGCATCGCCAGTGCGGGGGTTGCGGCCAACGCGTGCAGCGCGCTTGCCAACGGCAAAGGTGCCAAAACCCACGAGCGAAACAGACCCGCCTTTTTTCAGTGTGGTCTTCACCGCACCAATGGTGGACTCCAGCGCGCGCGTTGCAGCCGCCTTGGAAATATCGGCGTGTTTGGCAATGTGCTCAATCAGTTCGGTTTTGTTCACAAAGAACCCCTTGTAGGAAAGCAGAGTTAATCGAATCGTCTCTTCAAAATTATTGTCTCCCCCCGCTCGGCGAGCCGGCCGGTTCGAAAAACCAGCGGCTTGACGCATGGAAAGGGGACTGATTCGCAGTTTTTAAAGCTGTACGTGATTAGAGCGACGGACCTGGGCCGTGTCAACCCAACATACAGCTTTACAACGGTGCGGTCGCGAATTCTAGACGGTTTTACTACCCCGCTTGACCGGTGGCAGGACATTTTTACAATAGTGTGCGAAATGACAACCAGCCGGGAGTTGCCGCACTAAAAAGCATTGGCAATGGCTTTGCCAACATCGGAAGTGCTGGCTTTTCCGCCGATGTCAGGGGTTCTAGGTGCACCGCTTTTCGGCTCCAGGACTTTCCCTATCGCCGCAAGCACGGCATCATGAGCGGCCTTGTGGCCCAGAAATTCAAGCATCATGGCACCGCACCAAATTTGCCCGATCGGATTGGCCAGCCCCTTGCCTGCTATATCAGGCGCCGAGCCGTGCACCGGCTCAAACAGTGAGGGGAACCGGCGCTCAGGATCCAGATTGGCGCTGGGCGCAATGCCAATGGTGCCGGTGCAGGCGGGGCCCAGATCGCTCAAGATATCGCCAAAGAGATTGCTCGCAACCACCACGTCAAAGAAATCGGGGCGCTGCACGAAATGCGCGGTGAGGATGTCAATGTGGAATTTGTCCAGCGTGATGCCGGGGTACTTCTTTGCCATCTCGGCCACGCGTTCATCCCAATACGGCATGGTGATGGCGATGCCGTTGGATTTGGTGGCACTGGTTAAATGTTTTTTGGGGCGCGACTGGGCCAGCTCAAACGCAAACTTCAGCACGCGGTCCACGCCGATCCGCGACATCACGGTTTCCTGCATCACAATTTCGCGGTCGGTGCCGGGGAACATGCGCCCGCCAATGCTGGAGTATTCGCCCTCGGTGTTTTCGCGCACGATGTACATGTCAATCTCGCCAGGTGCGCGCGCGCTGCCGTCGCGGCGCACCACGGGCGCGATGATGCCCGGCATCAGGCGCGCCGGGCGCAGGTTCACGTACTGGTCAAACTCGCGGCGGAACAGCAGCAGCGAGCCCCACAGCGAAACATGGTCGGGGATTTTTTCGGGCCACCCAACTGCACCAAAGTAAATTGCATCATGCCCGCCAATTTGCTCCTTCCAGTTGTCAGGCAACATCTTGCCGTGCTTCTCGCAATAGTCCCAGCTTGAAAAATCAAAGTGGTCGAATTGCAGGTCAATGCCGAATTTGCTGGCAGCCGCTTCCATGACGCGAATGCCCTCAGGCATCACTTCCTTGCCAATGCCGTCTCCCGCGATGACCGCAATTCTGTGTTTTGATTTGGATGTTTTTGCCTGATGGCTCATGTCATTCACTCCTGAAAAAATTGAAATGCTTCGTCCAGCAACAACGCCGGCGCTTCTTCTGCAATGTAGTGGCCACAAGGCACGGCGCGGCGCGGCCAGTCACCGCGTGCGCGCGCTCTCGCCACAGCGCCAGCACATCAAAGCACTGGCCTACTGTGTCATGCTCACCCCACAACACGCGCAAGGGCTGCTGCAGGTTTTGACCTGCTGCAACATCCAGACGGTCATGCGCCAGGTCGATAGTACCGCTGGCCCGGTAGTCCTCGCAGGTGCTGTGCGCAGTGCCTGCAATTTGCGCGCAACGCTCGTATTCAGCCAGTGCCCCAGGCGCAAACCCGGCCAGCCCGGCGTGGCGCTTGCCCATCATACTGCGCACAAACCTCGCAGCGTCAGACTCAATCAGCGCCTCCGGCAGTGGCGGCGGCTGGATCAGGAAGAACCAGTGCCGGTAGGCAATGGCAAAGGCTTGCGACGTGTTCTCATACATGGCCAGCGTCGGCGCAATGTCCAGCAGCATGAGCCGTTCAACGGCCTGAGGATAGTCAGCAGCCAACCGGTGCGCGACCCGGGCACCCCGGGCGTGGGCCAGCACCTGGAAGCGCTCGAACCCATGGTGTGTCATCACGGCAACCGCATCCAGAGCCATCTCGCGCTTCGAATACACAGCATGGGACGCATCAGATTGCGGGCGGCCAGAATCGCCATAGCCCCGCAAATCCATCATCACTACAGTAAACCTTTCAGCGAGTTTAGGGGCTACAAGGTGCCACATCACATGCGACTGTGGATGGCCATGCAGCAACAGCAGTGGCGCGCCCCGCCCGCCCTCCCGACCGTGCAGGCTCACGCCTGAGCGCTCAACGTTGAAAGGGGAGAAATATTGCAGCACGGTACACATTGTGCGTTGCAAGCGTCAGCTTATCAAGCAATAATAAGGCAATTAATTGTTTCCAAAAAAGAAATTCATGGAACGCAGCGATCTTGAACTGGTGCTAGCCGTGCGCGAGCACCGCAGCCTGGCGGCCACCGCTGTGGCCATGGACGTGGTGCCTTCGGTCATCACCAAGCGCCTGTCCGCGCTGGAAACCCGGCTGGGGCTGCGCCTGTTCCAGCGCACCACCCGACGCGTCAGTCCCACACCCGAAGGAGAGGCTTTGTGCGAACGTGCGATGCAATTGCTGCAGGACTTTAAGACGCTTGAGTCCGATCTGCAGGAGCGTCATAACGAGCCCACCGGCACCATTCGCCTGGCCGCGACCTTTGGCTTTGGCCGCCTGTGGTTGGGCCCGGCGCTGGCGCAGTTTCAGGCGCTGCATCCCAAGCTGAAAATCCAGTTGCAGTTGACCCAGCAGTTGCCTGACCTGGCGGTCGATGGCTACGACGGGGCCGTGTGGCTTCGGCAGGTGCAAGGTCCGCGCACCAGCGAGTGGACTGCACGGCGGCTGGCGCACAACCAGCGCGTACTGGTGGCCGCACCGGCTTACGTGAGGCTGCACGGCGTGCCTCTGGACGTGGAGCAGCTTGCCCACCACGACTGCCTGGTGGTCCATGAAAACGGACAGCGTTTTGACGTGTGGAGTTTGAATACTGTCAAAAATAAGGCCAAGGAGACACCAGCCACCCGCGTCCGCGTGCAGGGCCCGTTGTCCAGCAACTCAGGCGAACTGGTGCGCGACTGGTGCCTGGCCGGCCACGGCATCATGCTGCGCAGCCTGTGGGACGTGGCACCACAGCTGCAAACTGGCCAGCTGGTGCGCGTGTTGCCGCAATACGCGATGCAGGACGCTGACGTGCATTGGCTGGCACCCTACCGGGCACAGACGCCCAGGCGCATTCGGCTGCTGGTTGATTTTCTGGTGGAGCGTTTTAAAGACGAACCCTGGAAAATCACACCGCCCGCCTCGGTGGCCGCACGACCAGGCTCACCCCGACAGCGGTAATCAGCGTTCCGGCAATGGTCAGGGCGGTGATCGGATCCGAAAACAGCAGCCACGCCATCAGCGCGGTGCAGGGAGGCACCAGGTACATCAGGCTGGTGACAGACGCCGCCGCGCCCCGCTGGATCAGCAAATACAGCAGCGAGCTGCCGCCCAGGGTGAGCGCCAGCACCGACCAGACCATGGCCCCCAGCAGGTCAGCGTTCCAGTGCATGGCTTCAGTCTCAAGCAAGGTCAAGGGCAGCGTGACCAGCAACGCCGCAGCGAGCTGGATCACACTTGCCGTGCGCACATCGCAAGGTGCCACAAACCGCTTTTGGTACAGCGTGCCGATGGTGATGCCAAACAGCGCCCCGATGGCCAGCGCCATGTTGAGCCATTGGACCTCGCCGCCT
>JAYVNK010000020.1:0-7653 GCA_043758475.1 Comamonadaceae bacterium
GTGGCCGAATACAAATTGCTCGAATCGCTACCCGCAGAGTTGCAAACCAGCTTGCCCAGCATTGAGCAAATTGAGCGCGAGCTGGCCAAAGGCGTTACATCTATGGAAAACGATTCGGAATGACCCAAACCACCCACCCCACCAACCCCACCAATGCCTACACCGTCCCCTCGGTGTCCATCACCACTGCACGCACAGGCGCTTCCAGCAAAGCGAATATTTTGGGCATGCGCGCCATGCAAGAGCGGGCCTACGGCAAGCGAGGCGAGCAATATCTGTTGATCAAGTCACCGCCCGCGTCGGGCAAGTCGCGCGCATTGATGTTTATTGCGTTGGACAAGCTGCACAACCAGGGTTTGAAGCAGGCCATTGTGGTGGTGCCCGAGCGTTCAATTGGCTCAAGCTTTGCCGACGAGCCTTTGAGCGAGCAGGGCTTTTTTGCAGACTGGCAGGTGGCACCGCAGTGGAACCTGTGCAACGCGCCGGGCGCTGATGACCCGAAGGTTGCCAAATCGAAAGTAAAGGCGGTGGGGGAGTTTTTGGCCAGCGCCGATCAGGTGCTGGTCTGCACGCACGCAACCTTTCGTTTTGCGGTGGAAGCGCTGGGCATTGAAGTTTTTGACAGCCGCTTGATTGCGATTGACGAATTCCATCACGTCTCCAGCAATCCAGGAAATGTGCTGGGCGGGCAATTAGGCGCACTCATTGCACGCGACAAAGTACACATGGTGGCCATGACGGGCTCGTACTTTCGCGGTGACAGCGAAGCCGTGCTTTCCCCGGCCGATGAAGCCAAGTTTGAAACGGTGACCTACACCTATTACGAGCAGCTTAACGGCTACCAGTGGCTCAAGTCGCTGGACATTGGCTACTTTTTTTACACTGGCCCTTATGTGGATGCGATAGGCAAAGTGCTGGACCCGGCGCTGAAAACCATCGTGCACATTCCCAACGTCAACGCCCGCGAGAGCCTGAAAGACAAACAGCGCGAAGTGGACGAAATCATGCAGGGCATGGGCGAGTGGAAGGGTGTTGATCCGGTCACCGGCTTTCATTTGATTACGGCAAAAGACGGCCGCACCTTAAAAGTAGCCGACTTGGTGGATGACAGCGACCCAGCCCGACGCACCCGCGTGCTGGGCGCACTGAAAGACCCGGCGCAGAAGAGCAACCGTGACAACGTGGATGTCATCATCGCGCTGGGCATGGCCAAAGAGGGTTTTGACTGGATCTGGTGCGAGCATGCATTGACGGTGGGCTACCGCAGCAGCCTGACCGAAATCGTGCAAATCATTGGCCGCGCCACGCGGGATGCGGTGGGCAAAGAGCGATCCCGCTTTACCAACCTGATTGCTGAACCGGCGGCTGACCAATCAGCCGTGGCCGAGGCGGTGAACGACATGCTCAAAGCCATTTCAGCCAGCTTGCTGATGGAGCAGGTTCTGGCCCCGCGTTACGAGTTCACGCCCAAAAACACCGGCCCCAAGCCAGGCTTTGACTATGGCGAAGCTGGCTACTTGGCCGGTGGCCACAACATGGGCGTGAACTCAGATACCGGCCAAATTCACGTTGAGATTAACGGGCTGACAACGCCACAAAGCCCGGAGGCTACGCGCATCTGCAAGGAAGACTTAAACGAGGTTGTCACCAGTTTTCTGCAAGACAAGGTCACGCTGGAACGCGGCCTGTTCGACCAAGAAAATACCTTGCCAGAAGAGCTGACCCAGTTGCGCATGGGCAAGATCGTGCGGGAGCGCTACCCGGAGTTGAGCGATACCGACCAAGAGGCGATTCGGCAGCACGCCATAGCCGCCATGAACATCACGCAGCAGGCCAAGCTGGCATTGGCTCAAGCGGATGCGAATGGTGGAAGTATGGGCGGAAGTGTGGGCGGCGGTACGGCTTTGATCGACGGGGTACGCAAGTTTGTGAACGTGCGCGACCTGGACATTGACCTGATTGACCGCATCAACCCTTTCGATGCCGCCTATGCGGTGCTGGCCAAAGCGATGGACGAAAAATCGCTGCGCCAGGTGCAGGCCAGCATTGCGGCCAAAAAGGTGAATATTCCACGCGATGAGGCACTTGAGCTGGCCAACCGAGCCCGAACTTTTATGAAAGAGCGACGCCGTCGGCCAGATATCATTTCCGCCGACCCCTGGGAGAAACGCATGGCTGAAGGTGTTGCGGCGTTTGCACGCTACAAAGCGCAGGAATTGGCTGCAAAGCAAAGCGGAGCTGCCCATGGCTGACATTGACGAGGACGAGCTGCTGGCCGATCTCGGACTTGACGTTGCCCCACTCAAAACAGGCAGCCGTACCGCACGTGAGGAGCGCATCATCGCGGGCTTTGAGGACATCCTGCGCTTTCATCAGACCCATGGCCGTGCCCCGCTGCATGGTGATGATCGCGATATTTTTGAGCGTCTGTATGCCGTGCGTCTGGACCAGCTGCGCAAGTTGCCAGAGGCGCAAAATTTGTTGGCGGGTTTAGACAGTCCGGGGCTTTTGTCGGGCGCGGCAAGTGTTCGTGCAAATTTGGAAGACATGGACGAGGATGCCCTTCTGGCGGAGCTAGGTATTGAAAGTGCGGCTGCCGGGCAAGCCAACATTACCGTTCTGCGCCACGTGCGCCCTTACGTCCAAATTAAAGCAGCAGAAGAAATTGCCAATCGCGCGCCCTGCACCGATTTCGACCAGTTCAAGCATTTGTTCGAGGAGGCTGGCGCTGGTCTTAAAACTGGCGCGTGGCTGGCTAAGCCTTTTATTAAAAACGCCAGTATCGACTTGGAGGATTTCTTCATCATTGGCGGTCAGATAGCGTATGTGGCCGAAGTGAATGAGGGCACGTTGACCAAGGACGGGCGCGACAACCCGCGATTGAGAGTCATTTTTGACAACCGTACAGAGAGCAACCTGTTGCTGCGTTCACTTTCGCGTTCGCTCTACCCTGACGGAAACACTTCTGTAGGGCGCCGTATTGTTCGCAAGGACGACGGGCCGCTGTTTGGCAGTGCGTCTGAGCCAGACGACATTGAAAGCGGAACCATCTACGTGCTGCGCAGCCTGTCCAGCCATCCATTCGTGTCAGAGCACCGCGAGTTGATCCACAAAATCGGGGTCACTGGCGGCAGTGTGGAGGCCCGAATTGCCGGGGCCGACAAGGATGCCACCTATCTTTTGGCCGACGTGGAAGTCGTGGCCACCTACAAGCTGCACAACCTAAACCGGGTCAGGTTAGAGAACATCGTCCACCGCTTGTTCGGCGCAGCACAGCTTGACTTGACCATTGACGACCGCTTTGGTCACCCGGTCAAGCCCAGAGAATGGTTTCTGGTGCCGCTTCATGTCATTGATGAAGCCGTTGAACGCATTCGGGATGGGTCCATTACCGATGTGGTCTATGACCTGAAAGCGGCACGGCTGTCGGCGATCAATCAAACGCGAAATCACCACTGACCTCCTGCCCCACCCGCAGCACCGCGTCAAATCCTGATGTGGTGATGGCGTTCATGCCAAACGTGATGCGGCCGTCCACCCGCGCGTCCTGCCGGTAGGTTTGCAGCATGTCACCCACCGCCGGGCTGCTGATGGCGGTGGCTGGGTCGATATTGGGGATGGGGCAGCGTGGGCAGGGTTTCACCAGTCTCAGTACGGCTTTCCCACCATCCAGCGCAATGTGCAGCGACTGAAGGCGGTCTTCGTCGTGCGCGTCCACGCCTGCCAGCACGATGTTGGGCCGAAATCGCTCAATGCCGACCGCCGCATGCCCAGCCGCCACCAGTTTGTCATTCAAGGCGTCCAGCGAAGCGCTGCTGACAACCAGAATCGGGAAGCCGTCCGAAAACTGGTTGAGCACCTCAACACCTTGCGTCCATTTCATGCTGGACAGGCGGCGGTGGTCTGGGTCAAACCGCACCATGCGGAATTTCTGTGCGTTGCTGCCTGGCAGCCCCGCACGGTTCAGCGAAAGAAAATCAGTAAACCACTGTGCCGCGATGTCACCCATGTCAAAGGCCGGCACCGTGTCGTCCCAAACCCGCACTGTGGCAGGCTGCTCAACTGCATCAATGCGCACGTGCAGGGCCAGCATGCCGGGCGCACGCAAGATCAGCTCCTCCATTTTGAGTTGCGGCTTGACGAGTGCCAGGCGCGCCTGTTCGCGCTGGGAGACAAAAACGCCATCTGCGTCCACCACCATCCAGGCTCGGTCCAGGTCCAGGCCGGTGTCGGTCAGCACGGCTTCGGTCAATTCAACCCCGGCGCAGGACTTGACCGGATAGACAAACAGGCGCGCGATGAAGGCGCTGACATCGCATCCAGCGTTACGTCGTGAATCTGGCTCTGCGTCAAACGTGACATCCCGTTGGGCAGCGGTGGGTAAAACCATGAGGAACTTCCTTTTAAAAAACAGATTTGATGGCGGGCTGGGGGAACTTCGCCAGCAGGAACAGGATTTTGCCCTGCCTTCTACAATCCTGACCATGGCTCGACCTTTTGACGTTTGTATTCGCGGTGGCGGCATCACCGGGCGCACACTGGCGCAGCTACTGGGCCGGGAGCGCCTTCGGGTCGGTTTTGTGGCGCAGGATGGCGCCAAGGCGGTGGAGGCCAAAGCCGACGTCAGGGCCTTCGCGCTCAACCTCAAGTCAAAAGAATTGCTCGAATCCATCCGCTGCTGGCCCAATGAAGCTGATGCCACACCGGTGCTCAAGATGCAGGTTCAGGGTGACGATGGTGGCGAGGTTGTCTTCAACGCCGCAGACTGCGGTGCCGCCGCGCTGGCCTGGATTGTGGACGTGCCGGTGCTGGAGGCCCAACTGGCGCAGGCGATGCAATTTCAACCGCAGATTGAGTTGCTGGACGTTGCCGAGCCCGCGACCTTGACGGTGGTGTGTGAAGGCAAAACCAGCTGTTCGCGCGCTGAGTTTGGGGTTGATTTTGAAGTCAATCCCTACGCGCAACGGGCGATCGCAGCGCGCCTGAATTGCGAAAAGCCGCATGATCAAACGGCACGCCAGTGGTTTTCGCACGAAGGAATTTTGGGCGTGTTGCCGATGGGCGCAGCGATGCAGGCCATGTCAGGGAACTCTGTCGCAATTGTCTGGTCTGTAGGAGAGGCGCGCGCGCAGGCCTTGCTGCAAATGAGCCCCGACGATTTTTGCAGGGCTTTGCAGGTCGCCACACATGACTGCTTTGGCTCATTGGCACTGACCAGTGAGCGCGCGATGTGGCCCCTGCAACTGGCGCGCACGGACCGGTGGGCCGGCACGACCGACGGCATCTCCTGGGCGCTGGCAAGCGATGCAGCGCACACGGTGCACCCTTTGAGCGGGCAAGGGCTCAACCTGGGGCTGGCCGACGTGGCACAGCTGGCCGACTTGATCGCCAAGCGGGACTACTGGCGCAGCGTGGCGGATGACAGGCTGCTGCGCCGCTATGAGCGGTCTCGCAAAGCCGACGCGGCTGCGCTCGGGTCAGCTACCGATGGCTTGCAGCGGCTGTTTTCGCAAACAGACGGGCCTTGGGCAACGCTGCGCAACGCCGGGATGAACGGGTTTGAGCACAGCGGCCCGCTCAAGCGCTGGGTGGCGCGTCAGGCGATGGGCACCTGATTGATGTCTGCCTGATGTTTGAGTGATGTGTTGAATTAAATGACGTGCTGAACAGGACAACCATGAAAATTATCAAGATGCTCCGCAATTCCCTGCTGGCATTCGCCAGTGTGGTGGCGATTGCCGCCATGGCTGATGATGCCGCCATCCGCAAAAATTTGGGTGAGCGAATCCCGCAGTTCCAAAAAATCGATGAGATCACCAAGAGCGTGATGCCAGGTCTATTTGAGATTCGGGTCAATGGCACCGAGATTTTTTATACCGACAGCGAAGGCAACTTCCTGATTCAGGGCAGCCTGATCGACACCAAACAGCGCCGCAACCTGACCGAAGAACGGGTTGACAAGCTGACCGCCGTCGCCTTTGACAGCCTGCCCGTCAAAGACGCCTTCACCATCGTGCGCGGCAACGGCAAACGCAAAATCGCCGTGTTTGAAGACCCCAACTGCGGCTACTGCAAACGCTTTGAGCGCGACCTGCAAAAGGTGGACAACGTGACCATCAGCCTGTTTTTGTACCCTATCCTCAGCGCGGATTCGGCTGAAAAATCAAGGAACATCTGGTGCGCCAAAGACAAGGCCAAAGCGTGGATGGACTGGATGGTGCGAGACCAGGCCGCAGCGCCTGCGTCCCCAGCCTGTGATGCATCGGCCCTGATGCGAAATGTCGCTCTGGGCAAAAAACACAAAATCACCGGCACCCCCACGCTGATCTTTGCCGACGGCTCACGCGTACCCGGTGCCATTGATGCCGCGCAGGTTGAGAAGTTTCTGGCAGAGGCCAAGAACTGACGCGCCGCATTGCAAATTCCGGGACACTGCGGGCGCATCGCCAGGTTGCGGGTCAAACCTGGAATACTATTATTTATATAGCTAACTATGCATATAGTACAAGGGCTACAGGTCGGTTTTATCGTTTATTTCCCGGAAACTCATGTCTGACAAGCCATTAAAGCCCGCAACGCTTGCGACAACACCCGCTGTCCAGAGGACCGTCCCAACCATCGTGCATTACCGCGTCGAGCCGTTTGACCTGCATGCGCACCTGTTCCACGTCACACTGACCATCCAAAAGCCCGCTGCCGAGCAGCGCGTGAGCCTTCCGGTCTGGATTCCGGGCAGCTACCTGGTGCGCGAGTTTTCCAAAAATCTGCAGCGCCTTGAGGCGAGGCAGGGCCAGCAGGCGCTGCCGGTGGTGCAACTGGACAAATGCAGCTGGCAAATCAGCTGCAGCCCCGGCAAGACCCTGATACTGCGCTATGAAGTCTGCGCTTTTGACAATTCAGTGCGGGCTGCCTGGCTGGATGCGTCGCGCGGTTTTTTTAACGGCACCAGCTTGTGTCTGCGGGTGGCAGGGCAAACGGATTCACCCCACCAGGTGACGCTCGTGGCGACGCCCCCGGTGAAGCGTTGGCATGTGGCGACCGGGCTGGCACCGTTCAAAGTTACGGCCAATGGTTTTGGCACCTACTGTGCAGCAGATTACGACGAGTTGGTAGATTGCCCGGTGGAGATGGGCACGTTCTGGAGCGGCTCTTTTGTGGCTTGCGGCGTGCCCCACCGCTTTGTGGTGGCAGGCGCGGCGCCCACGTTTGATGGCGCGCGGCTGCTGGCCGATACGCAAAAAATTTGCGAGGCGGAAATTCGCCTGTGGCATCCGGTAGATGCAGGCAGGGCAGGCAAGGCGCGTAAAAAACCGCCGCATAAAAATTACGTGTTCATGCTCAACGCAGTCGATGACGGCTATGGCGGTCTGGAGCACCGCAACTCCACCGCGCTGGTCTGCAACCGCAAAGACCTGCCACGCCTTGGTGGCTCTGCTCTGGCGAGCAAGGCGGCCAAGCCACCTGCGGGCGCATCCACCAAACAGACCGAGGGCTACACCACCTTGCTGGGCTTGATAAGCCATGAATATTTCCACACCTGGAACGTCAAGCGCCTGCGTCCCGCCGAGTTTGCCCAATACGACTACGGCACAGAAAACTACACGTCGCTGCTCTGGTTTTTTGAGGGCTTCACCAGCTATTACGACGACCTGT
>JAYVNK010000021.1:0-7650 GCA_043758475.1 Comamonadaceae bacterium
CAAACCTGTACGCCATTGGCGTGCTGCAGGTTGACGTGGACAGCCGTGGCAACGTCAACCGACTGAACTGGATGCGGGCACCCACCCATGCGCCCGAAGTAGTCGCCGAAATCGAACGCACCGTGCGCCAGGCCGCGCCCTTCCCCGCCCCCGCCCGCATGGGCCGCGTCACCTACACCGATGTCTGGCTGTGGGACAGCAGCGGGCGCTTCCAGCTGGATACGCTGACTGAGGGGCAGTTGTAGGGGCTATTCAACCTTCAAATTCTGCGTCTTCACCACATTGCGCCAGGCGCGGTAGTCGGCTTCGATGAAATGGCCCAGCAGCGCTGGGGAACCCGGTGCGGCTTCTACGGCATCGGCCTTGAAGCGGGCGGTGACTTCGGGCAGCACCACCACTTTGTTCAAGGTGAGATTGAGTTTTTCAATCACGGCGGCGGGCGTGCCGATAGGCGCGGCTAGCGCGAAGTAGTTGACTACGTCGATGCCTGACAGCCCGGCCTCGCCCATGCTGGGCACGTCGGGCAAGGCGGGCGAGCGTTTGGCGCTGGTCACGGCCAGCGGCTTGACTCGGCCATCCTTGATGAAAGGCAGCAGCGCAGGAATGCTTCCCGTCACCAGTTCAATCTGCCCGCCAATCATGTCCATCGTGGCCGGTGCCACGCCCCGGTACGGAATATGGGTGATGAAGGTGCCGGTGCGCGCCTTCAGCAGTTCCAGCACCAGATGGTTGACACCGCCTGAGCCGGCCGAGCCGTAATTGAGCGCACCCGGCTTTTTGCGCGCCAGCGCCACCAGCTCTTTCATGTTGTTCACCGGCAGCTTGGTGCTGGCAGCCCAGACCAGCGGGCCGCTGGCAATCATGCCCACGGGGGCAAACTGCGTCAGCGGGTCGTAATTGGCGCTGGGCAACGACGCAGCTACGGTGGTGAAGGGCGACGCCACAAGCAGCAGCGTGTAGCCATCGGGCGCGGCCTGCGCCACGTATTGCGTGCCGATTGCGCCTGATGCTCCAGCGCGGTTTTCCACCACAAAGGTGGCCCCCAGTGCGTCACCGAGTTTTTGCGCCATCAGGCGGCCCATGGCGTCGGTGCCGGCACCAGGTGCGAAAGGGACGACAATTTTTACCGGGCGGTCCGGGTAACTGGCTGCAGGCGTCTGGCTCAACGCGCGATTGGGTGCCAGGAAACTAGCTATTATACTTATAGCTATCCATGCACTATAGACGGAGGCTAGAGGCCTTTTTTTAGGATAAATCATGCAATCAGCTGCCTCGGTAGGTTGAATAGCTCCACGGGCTCACCAGCAGTGGCACATGGTAGTGCTGCTCTGGCTGCGCAATACCAAAGTCAAGGCTGACTTTGTTCAGAAAATTGGGCTCAGGCAGCGCCACGCCGCGCGCCTTGAAGTACCCAGCCACATCAAACACCAGCCGGTAAGTGCCGACTTTGAGCGATGCGGCGTCAAACAGCGGGCCGTAGGGGCTGCGGCCATCGGCATCCAGCGTGAAGCGTTTCACCAGCGTGGCCACCTCGCCATGCGTGGTGTAGAGTGCCGCGCCCATGCCGACAGCGGGGCCGCCATGCATGGTGTCCAGTACGTGTGTGCTCAATCCCATGGGGACTCCTTCCGGTTGCAAAAAATCGTTTACAAATGTGTATACACTTTTCCGGGTTGCAGGTATTATCCCGCCATGGAATTATCGCCAACCCGCCTGATCGTGCAGGCGCTGACCAAGGCCATTGTCGAACACCGCCTGCAGCCCGGCGCAAAACTGGCCGAGCAAAAGCTGGCGGACCATTTTGGCGTCTCGCGCACACTGGTGCGCCAGGCCCTGCTGCAACTGTCGCAGCACCAGTTGGTGCGCCTGGAGCCCGCCCGTGGCGCGTTTGTGGCGGCCCCTTCTGTTACTGAGGCAAAACAGGTGTTTGCGGTGCGCCGCATGATTGAGTCAGAAATGACGCGCGCTCTGGTGCGTCAAATCACGCCCGCAAAAATCAAGGCTTTGAAAGACCACATTGCGCGGGAGAAGCTCGCCGTCCAGGGCAACGACGCCCCTGGCCGCACCGAGTTGCTGGGGGATTTTC
Organism: Comamonadaceae bacterium; assembly: GCA_043758475.1. Classification (GTDB taxonomy): domain Bacteria; phylum Pseudomonadota; class Gammaproteobacteria; order Burkholderiales; family Burkholderiaceae_C; genus JANYCG01. The sequence continues at coordinate 2,087 of JAYVNK010000021.1, forward strand.
ATGTTCGCATGGCCGAACTCACCGGTAACGACGTGCTGGCGCAGTTGCTGGGCCAACTGGTCTCACGCTGCGCGCTCATCACACTGATGTACCAGAGCGCCCATGCGGCAGCCCACTCCAGCGAAGAGCACCTGCAGATCGTCAAGGCGTTGGCGGCCAAAGACCAGCCGCTGGCCGTGCAGCTCATGCAGGCGCATCTGTTGCATGTCGAAGAGACTCTGACATTTGACCGCACCGTGCCCAGCAGTGACATTGCCACGGCACTGGCCTGATTTTGAGGTGCCAACCCCATGACCACACCGACAAACCCCCATCAACCTGCTCCTGCCTACCCGCGCGACTTGATCGGCTACGGCAGCCAGCCACTCCATGCGCAATGGCCGGCGGGTGCGAGGATTGCCGTGCAGTTTGTCCTCAATTACGAAGAAGGCGGCGAGAACAGCGTGCTGCATGGCGATGCCGGCTCAGAGCAGTTTTTAAGCGAAATGTTCAACCCCGCCAGCTTTGCCGCGCGGCACATGAGCATGGAAAGCATTTACGAGTACGGATCGCGCGCAGGCGTGTGGCGCATCCTGCGGGAGTTTGAAAGCCGCCGCCTGCCGCTCACCGTGTTTGGCGTCAGCATGGCCCTGCAGCGGCATCCCGAACTCACGGCGGCATTCAAGCAACTCGGGCATGAATTTGCCTGCCACGGCTGGCGCTGGATCAGCTATCAAAACATGGATGAAGCCACCGAGCGCGAGCACATGCGCATCGGTATGGAGATCATCGAGCAGCTCACGGGCCAGCGGGCACTGGGCTGGTACACCGGGCGCGACAGCCCCAACACGCACCGCCTGGTGGCCGATTACGGCGGTTTCGAATACGACAGCGATTACTATGGCGACGATCTCCCGTTCTGGATGCCGGTGCAAAAAACCAATGGCGATGTGACACAGCAACTCATCGTGCCCTACACGCTGGACACAAACGACATGCGGTTTTCGTCGGCGCAGGGCTTTGCCCAGGGCGATGACTTTTTCACCTATCTGCGCGACAGCTTTGACGTGCTATACGCAGAAGGCGACCCGAGTGGCCTGAACGCGCCCAAGATGCTGAATGTCGGCATGCACTGCCGCCTGCTGGGCCGTCCGGGCCGGATGAAATCATTGCAGAACTTCCTGGACTACGTGCAAAAGCATGACAAGGTGTGGATCTGCCGGCGCATCGACATTGCCCGCCACTGGCAGCAAACACACCCTTCGAACGCACCCATATAAGGCAGCACACGCATGACCATCACCTTAGACCAAGTCAACCAGGCCAACACGGCAGAAGGTCTGGCGCTGCTAGGCGGTCTGTACGAACATTCCCCATGGATCGCCAAAAAAGCGCTGGCGGCCCGGCCTTACCGAACACTGGCGCACGTCAAATACGTGCTGACAGCCGTGGTGAACGCCGCCACCCAGGACGAGCAAATTGCCCTGCTGCGGGCGCACCCCGAGTTGGCTGGCAAGGCCATGCAGGAGGCCAGCTTGACGGCAGAGTCCGCCAGCGAACAAGGCACGGTGGGCTTGACTAACTGCACGCCGCAGGAAATGGCGACCTTGGCCCAGCTAAACCGTGACTACGCCGCCAAATTTGGCTTCCCTTTCATTTTGGCAGTGCGTGGCACGCGGGGGCACGGCCTGACCAAACAGCAGATCATCGACACCTTCACCCGCAGACTGCAAAACCACCCGGCGTTTGAGATCCGGGAAGGTTTGCGCAATGTCAACCGCGTTGTGGAGCTGCGCATCAACGACAAGTTTTGCCAGCAGCCTGCCATCGGCAACGACTTGTGGGAATGGCATGAAGAGGTGGCCCAGTACAGCGACCCGGGCTTCAAAGAAAAGAAGCAGCTCACCGTGACGTACCTGACGCAGGCCCATCAAGACTGCGCCGCCTACATCTCAAACAAAATGCGGGATTGCGGCTTTGACTCGGTTGAGATTGATGCCGTGGGCAATGTGGTCGGCCTCTACCAAGCCGTAACACCTGATGCAAAAACACTGTTGACAGGCAGCCATTACGACACGGTGCGCAATGCCGGCAAATACGACGGCCGCCTGGGCATTTTTGCACCCATGGCCTCAGTGCGCGAGCTGCACCGGCAAGGCAAACGGCTGCCTTTCAACATTGAGGTGGTAGGTTTTGCAGAAGAAGAAGGCCAGCGATACAAGGCCACGTTTTTGGGCTCTGGCGCGCTGGTCGGCGATTTCAAACCCGAATGGCTGGACCAGAAAGACGCAGACGGCATTGCCATGCGCGACGCCATGGCACACGCCGGCCATGACATCCAAAAGATACCGCACATCAAACGCGACGCAACCCGCTACCTGGGCTTCGTAGAGATCCATATCGAACAAGGCCCGGTGCTCAATGCGCTGAACTATCCGCTGGGCATCGTCACCTCCATCAACGGCAATGTGCGCTACCTGTGTGAGGTCACCGGCATGGCCTGCCATGCCGGAACGACGCCGATGAAAGACCGGCGCGACGCTGCGGCGGGCGCTGCCGAGCTGCTGCTGTATGTCGAAAAACGGGCCGCGCAGGATGCTGGCTCGGTCGGCACTGTGGGCATGTTGCAAGTGCCCAGCGGGTCCATCAACGTGGTGCCGGGACGCTGCCTGTTTTCGCTGGACATGCGCGCGCCCAACGACGCGCAACGCAATGCGCTGGAGGCCGACGTGCTGGCCGAGCTGGCGGCCATCTGCAAGCGGCGCGGGCTGGAATTTACCGTTGATTTGACCGAGCGTGCCGCCGCTGCACCGAGTGACGCAAACTGGCAGGCGCGTTGGGAAGGCGCTGTCCAGGCCCTGGGCTTGCCGGTCTACAGAATGCCCAGTGGCGCGGGCCATGACGCCATGAAACTGCACAGAATCATGCCGCAGGCCATGCTGTTTGTGCGCGGCCAGAATTCTGGCATCAGCCACAACCCGCTGGAAAGCACCACCAGCGATGACATCCAACTGGCCGTTGACGCTTTTTCACACCTCATTGCTCACTTTATCTCGCACATGACATTGGACGCCGCATGACCGCCTACGAACAACTTGACGCCTGGGTTGATGCCCACTTTGACGAGCAGGTGCAGTTTCTGCAGGCCTTGATCCGCGTGCCGACCGACACGCCGCCAGGCAACAATGCGCCGCATGCCGAGCGCACGGCCGAGCTGCTGCACAGCTTTGGGCTTGACGCTGAAAAGCACCCGGTGCCGCAGGCTGAGGTGCTGGCCGTTGGCATGCAGTCCGTCACCAACCTGTTGGTTCGGCGGCAGTACGGAGGCACTGGCCAAAAAGGCATCACCGTATTGCTCAACGCCCATGGCGACGTGGTGCCCCCCGGCGAGGGCTGGACCAAAGACCCTTACGGCGGCGAGATCGACAACGGCAAAATTTATGGTCGGGCGTCTGCGGTCAGCAAGTGCGACTTCTCCACCTACGCATTTGCGGTCCGCGCACTGGAGGCCGTTGCCAAGCCATCCAGGGGCAGCGTCGAGCTGCTGTTCACTTACGACGAAGAATTTGGCGGCGAGGTTGGTCCGGCCCGGCTGCTCAAGCATCACATCATCAAGCCTGATTTGATGATTGCGGCGGGCTTCAGCTACCAGGTCATCACCGCGCACAACGGCTGCCTGCAAATGGAAGTGACTGTGCACGGCAAGATGGCGCACGCCGCCATTCCTGATTCCGGCGTCGATGCGCTGCAGGCCGCCAACAAGATCATGAGCGCTCTGTACCTGCAAAACACGCAGTACCAGCAAGTGACATCCAAGGTTGAGGGCATCACCCATCCTTATCTCAATATCGGAATGATCGAAGGCGGCACCAACACCAATGTGGTTCCAGGCCGCGTGACCTTCAAGCTGGACCGCCGAATGATTCCGGAAGAAAACCCGGCTGAGGTGGAAGCGCTGCTGCGCAAGATCATTGCCGAGACGGCGGCGCAGTCAAAAGGCGTCACCGTCGATATCAAACGCATTTTGCTCGCCCGCGCCATGCAGCCGTTGCCCGGCAATAAGCCTTTGGTTGACGCCCTGCAAAAGCACGCCCAGGCGGTATTTGGCGAACCCATTCCCGCACTGGGAACGCCCCTGTACACCGACGTTCGACTTTTTTGTGAGGCGGGCATTCCCGGCGTGATTTACGGCGCTGGCCCGCGCACGGTTCTGGAGTCCCACGCCAAACGCGCCGACGAAACGCTCGACCTTCAAGACCTGCGCCGCGCCACCAAAGTCATCGCCCGGTCTTTAAGCGATTTGCTGGCCTAGCTGTCGTGGCGTGATTCACACCAACACAGCCACGGGCATCTGCACGCACCCACTCGGGTAATTACGGGGGAAATTCTGCCTCCACGGGCACCGGGACACCACCATCCTGCCCGAAAATGGGGCGTTGGCGAATGCGCCGTGCTGGCTGACAGGCACCGATATTGCTTATCCCCGTTCATCAACCTCAACTTGTCATTCATCCCCTGGAGTCTTCATGGCAAAACGCGACTTTCTCAAAACCACCCTGGCCCTGCTGTTTGCCAGCACGCTCATAACCGCTCAGGCGCAAGTCACCCCGATCAAGTTCCAGCTTGACTGGCGCTTTGAAGGCCCGGCCGCGCTGTTTCTCACGCCCGTGGCCAAAGGCTACTTCAAGGATGCCAAGCTTGACGTTGTGGTTGACGCCGGCAACGGCTCGGGCGGAACCGTGACGCGCGTGGCTTCTGGCGCTTACGACATGGGCTTTGCCGACCTGGCGGCGCTGATGGAGTTCCACGCCAACAACCCCGACGCGCCCAACAAGCCCATCGCCATCATGATGGTCTACAACGACACACCGGCTTCGGTGATGGCGCTTAAAAAATCAGGCATCAAAACCCCTGCCGACCTGAACGGCAAGAAGCTCGGTGCCCCCGTGTTTGACGCAGGCCGCCGCGCCTTCCCCATCTTCTCCAAGGCCAACAACATCAGCGGCGTGCAGTGGACCGCGATGGACCCGCCCCTGCGCGAAACCATGCTGGTGCGCGGCGACATTGACGCCATCACTGGCTTTACCTTCACATCGCTGCTCAACCTTGAAGCGCGCGGCGTGAAAGCCGAAGACGTCGTGGTGCTGCCCTACCCCGACTACGGCGTCAAGCTGTATGGCAACGCCATCATTGCCTCGCCCAAAATATTGAAGGAAAACCCCGCAGCCGTCAAAGCCTTTCTGGTCGCCTTCGCCAAAGGCATGAAAGACGTGATGGCCAACCCCGCCGCTGCGATTGCCGATGTCAAGGCGCGTGACGGCATCGTCAACGTCGAGCTGGAAACCCGCCGCCTCAAGCTGGCGATTGACACCGTCATCAACAGCCCCAACGCGCGCGCCGAAGGCTTTGGCCAGATCCACGGCCCGCGGCTTTCGCTGATGGCTTCGCAAGTGTCAGACGCCTTCAACACCAAGAGCCGCGTCAACCCCGACGTGATCTGGAACGGCAGCTATCTGCCTACCAAGGCTGAGCTGAACGTGCTGACGGCGAAGAAGTAGTTTGGCACGCAGACGCTGCGGGACAGG
>JAYVNK010000022.1:0-7635 GCA_043758475.1 Comamonadaceae bacterium
TCTGTGGGCTAGACCCGCTTAGTCTTGGTGATGTTGCCGTTTTATGTTGCAAAGGTTTCCAAGGTAGATTTCGTAGGCATCGTCAAAAGCAACCGCGCATCCGATCATTGCGTCCTCCATCTCACGGGAGATCCCAAAAGTGCCACAACTGAAACCTCTAGTTATCGCAATGACGCTTTGTGCGACGGTAGGTGGCACCTCCGCCAGATGGGTGAAGTTCGCCGAAAACGATCGATTGACCTCTTACTACGAGGCACCGGCGCTGGTCAGCAACGGAAGCGCTAAAGTCTGGGTCATGTTCGACTACAAGGCCGAACAACAATCCGCGCGGAGCGGTCGTAAGTATTTCTCGGAAAAGAGCCAGCGCGAAGTCGACTGCAATGGACAGCGATCACGGACTCTATTCTTTACATGGCATGCAAACCGAATGGGTGAAGGAGGTGTGGTCTATACCGGCTCTACCGAGCTTCCTTGGGAACCAAACTCACCTGCAAGCATTGCAAGATCCCTATCGTCAGCTATCTGTGGGGGTCGATAGTTAATAATCAGGTTATTTCTTGTTGTATGGAGATGAAATGGCGAAAATATTTTTTGTAAAAGATGGCTCTGGCGACCACAGGACTAGCCGAGGGCATCCAATCGATATGCAAACCGTACTCTTGAAAATGCCGGGAATTCAGACGAGATATTTTCAAACAGGACCAAAAATCAATGAAGGTATCGCCTCACCGTACTCGCCATATTTGCACGTCGTCCTCGAAACTCTTGAGGGAGAAAAAACTGAAATCTTTCCAAATCCCGGCTTTTACTACCTAATTGGATTATCTGTAGACAATGCGATGGAAATGCTCTCTGTAGAACGCATCGTGGATTGTTGAGAGGCGCTCCTCTTGCCGAGTTCCGCGAAGACGATGCCTAACCCTTTACAGGGACTTCCCAAATAGTCAACTGACTGGATTTGGTTTTCTTTCCCGATAGGCGGTATTCCTGTAGTTTCGTGAACTTGAAGCTGAGATCAAACGAGGAACAGACTGCACATCTACAGGCGGCCCTGTTTTAACCTGAGGGGCGCAGACGCAGATACGAGCCGTGGACCATCCAAATCATGACGTTCACAGCACCAGCACCGGTGTCTGGACTTCCGCCACCCCAGTTCAGAAATCCCGCGACAATCGTCTCTTTTTCGATCAAGGGCGTTCTATGGAGCTTACTGCTGTTCTCACCCAAGCCCAAGAAGGCGGTTTCGTCGCTTTGAATCCCGAGACGGGAACCACCACGCAAGGAGAAACCGTCGAGGAGGCTGTGGCAAATCTGAAGGAAGCCACCGCGCTGTATCTTTCGGAGTTTTCGCTTCCGTTGGTCGGGCACCCGGTGATTACCATGTTCACGTTGCCTGAACCGGTGCATGCCTAAACTGCCGCACGTGTCTGGTGCTGACGTGCAGCGCGCGCTTGAACGACTCGGGTTTCAGAAGGTCCGGCAGAGTGGCAGCCACGTTGTCATGAAACGGGAATCGAAAGGCTGCGTCGTCCCAATGCACAGCGAGGTCAAAATTGGAACCCTTGCTGGGCTATTGCGCCAGGCGGAAGTCGCACCGGATGAATTTATGGCCGCGCTGCGCAAGTGACGCACAAGCGCCGTAGCGGGCATCATTACACCCATCGCCAATACGATGCCGTTGACGCGGCGACTGTGGAGAGTTCATCATGAAGAAAAACGCCTATCCAATGCACCCTATCCGGACAGAAGCCGACTACCAAGCCGCCTTGAAATTGGTGGCCCCTTACTTCGACACCGAACCCGAGCTAGACAGTGATGCTGGTGCGCATTTTGAGGCAATGGTGACGCTGATCGAAGCTTATGAAGCCAAGCACTACCCCATCGCGCCGCCGGACCCGGTGCAGGCCATCAAATTCCGAATGGAGCAGCAAGGCCTGACGCCTGCCGATCTGGTGCCCATGATTGGGCAACGCAATCGTGTGTATGAAGTGCTCAACGGAAAACGCAAGCTCACCATGTCAATGGTGTGGAAGCTGCACACCGGTTTGGGCATCCCGGCCGAAAGCTTGATTCGACGGCCTGGGTGAATGCAAAGCCATCCAGCGCTGGCCCGGGTACTACCGAGATAATCCGCAATCCCGCCATCAAGGCGAGGCGTTTCCCATTGCCACTGATTGCAGTGGATGTGATATCGCGCTATCATTCGCCGGTAAATCTCTAGGAGACTTTCCATGAGCGATCTCATCATCCGTGACCTGGACGACCAGCTTGCCGCCCAACTCAAGCTCGAGGCCAAGAAGCGCGACCTCAGTGTGAACCGATTTTTGCATCAGCTGATTGAGTCGGCTTTGCGGCCTGCGCCTGCACCGAAGCAGGATGTCACATACGCCCACGAATGCCTTCGACCACGCAACGACTTGGGCAAATTCGCTGGCACTTGGACGCAGCAAGACTACGACGAATTCATGGAAGCGACGGCATGGACGCGGGAGATTGACCCTGAAATGTGGAAATGACGTCCATCTGCATCGACACCAATGCCTACAGCGAATTCCAGCGGGGCAACCGTGAGGCTGTAGCCGTGGTTGAGGCCGCCGACCATGTCTGGTTTCCCGTCATCGCTATCGGAGAGTTGAAGGCCGGATTTCTCAACGGCAGCAAGTTGATACGCAACGAAATGATGCTGGGTCGGTTCCTTGGGGCAAGCGCGGTCTCGCTCGCTGCGCCCTCCATGGACACCTGCCAAATGTATGCGGTGATTGGCACCCGCCTTCGCGCGCTCGGCCTGCCCATCCCCAGCAACGACATCTGGATTGCCGCAAGCGCCATGGAGCTGGACTGCCCCGTATTGACATTTGATGCACATTTCAGGCGCATTGCAGGCTTGCGCGTAGTGAGCGGCGAGCAAGATTGGATAGACCTGCATTCATGACCACCGACTCCTCCCTCACCTTCGACTACATCATCATCGGTGCAGGCACCGCCGGCTGCCTGCTCGCCAATCGCCTCAGCGCAGACGCGTCCAAAAGGGTCCTGCTCATCGAGGCGGGGCGCAAGGACGACTACCACTGGATTCACATCCCCGTGGGCTACCTGTATTGCATTGGCAACCCGCGCACCGACTGGCTTTACAACACCGAGCCCGACGCGGGCCTGAATGGCCGCACGCTGCGCTACCCGCGCGGCAAGACGCTGGGCGGGTGCAGCAGCATCAACGGCATGATTTACATGCGCGGCCAGGCGCGTGATTACGACCACTGGGCGCAACTCACGGGCGACGACAGCTGGACGTGGAACAACGCGCTGCCCTACTTCAAGCTGCATGAGGATTACTACAAGGGCGCTGATGCCGTGCACGGTGCGCGCCGCACGGCCCCCGAATTGATGGCGGCGGGTGACACGCCCTACCAAAAGCTGCTGCGTGGCCGCAACGCGGGGGGCGAATGGCGCATTGAAAAACAGCGGCTGCGCTGGGACGTGCTCGACGCGTTCTCGCAGGCCGCGCAGCAGGCGGGCATTCCCGAAAGTAGCGATTTCAACCGCGGCAGCAACGAGGGTGTGGGCTACTTTGAAGTGAACCAGAAAGCCGGTTGGCGCTGGAACACGGCCAAAGCCTTCCTGCGGCCCACGTGTTACGGGCGGCCCAATTTTGAGATGTGGACCGCAGCGCAAGTGTCCCGCCTGGTGCTGGAGACCCGCCCCGATGGCAGCCAGGCTTGCACCGGCGTGCAGGTGTGGGGCCATGGCGAGCTGGTGACGGCCACGGCCACGCGCGAGGTGCTGCTGTGCGCAGGCAGCATCGGCACGCCGCAGTTGTTGCAGCTCTCGGGCATTGGCCCGGCTGCATTGCTGCAAAAGCATGGCATTGATGTGGCGGTGGACGCGCCCGGAGTAGGCAGCAACTTGTCGGACCATTTGCAGATTCGCGCGGTGTTCAAGGTGAACAGTGACAAATTCCGCGTCAAGACGCTCAACACCATGGCGAACAGCCTGCTGGGCAAGGCGATGATTGGCATGGAATACGCCTTCAAACGCACCGGCCCCATGAGCATGGCACCCAGCCAGCTGGGCGCCTTTACGCGCAGCGACCCGGCCCAGCCCCACCCCAACCTGGAATACCACGTGCAGCCGCTGAGCCTGGACGCCTTCGGCGAGCCGCTGCACGGCTTTAACGCCTTCACCGCCAGCGTGTGCAACCTTAACCCGACCAGCCGGGGCACGGTGCAGATCAAGAGCAACAAGTTTGAAGACGCGCCGGCCATTGCGCCCAACTACCTCAGCACCGATGCCGACCGCAAAGTGGCGGCTGATTCACTGCGCGTCACCCGCAACATCGTGGCGCAACCGGCGCTGGCCAAATACAACCCGCAGGAGTGGAAGCCCGGCGTGCAGTTTCAGACTGACGACGACCTGGCCAAGCTGGCGGGTGACATCGCCACCACCATCTTTCACCCCGTAGGCACCACCAAAATGGGCAAGCTGGATGACCCGATGACTGTAGTCGATGCGCGCCTTCGGGTGCGCGGCAAGCACGGCCTGATTGCGGGCCTGCGCGTGGTGGACGCGGGCGTGATGCCCAGCATCACCAGTGGCAACACCAACTCGCCCACGCTGATGATTGCCGAGAAGGCCGCGCAGTGGATTTTTGAAGATGCCGTGGGGAAAGTCGCACTTTGACGGGTGCAACGAACGTGCTTTGCGGCCGCGTGCCGCGTTGCAATAGCCAACCAAAGTTAAAGGGTAAGTCCCAATGCGTTGACGTATTGCAGCCACTACAGTCACCCCACTTGCAACCGGGCCACAAGCCACGAGCCAGACCACGGGCTAGAGAAGAGCCGAGGAGACAGCCTCACAGCAGCAAAAATTAAAATCTGGGCGCCCATCAACAGGCGCTCCCTAAAAAGGCACCGGCCACCCCGGTGCCTTTTGTTTTTTCGGCGAGATTTCCGATAAAAATGACCGGTAGCCCTTGTCCTGTATGAATAGTTTGCTACTATTTATGGAGTAATGGAGCGCTGAGGCCGGATGCGACAATCCCCAACATGGATTTGATCATCGTGTCTCTGGCCTCTCTGGGCGCAGGTTTTGTGGACGCCATTGTGGGCGGCGGCGGATTGATTCTTATACCTGCCCTGTTTGCGGCTTTCCCCACCGCGCACCCGGCCACCTTGCTGGGCACGAACAAGGGCGCAGCCATCTGGGGCACCGGCCTGTCTACCTGGCAGTTCAGCCGACGCGTTGACCTGCGATGGGCAGCCTTGCTGCCAGCCGCGCTGGCAGGCTTTGTGGCGTCGTTGGCCGGGGCCTGGGTGGTGACTGTCATATCACCGGGGTTTCTGCGCAAGGCGCTGCCTTTCATCCTGCTGGCGGTGCTGGCCTACACCCTGGTAAAAAAAGAACTGGGGCGAACCCACGCGCCGCGTTTCTCTGGGCGCACCGAGGCGCTGGCGGCCGTGGCCATCGGCCTGGTGCTCGGGTTTTACGACGGCTTTTTTGGTCCCGGCACCGGCAGTTTTTTCGTGTTCGCGCTGGTGCGCTTGCTGGGCTATGACTTTTTGAACGCGTCCGCGTCGGCCAAGCTGCTCAACAGCGCCACCAACCTGGCCGCGCTCGCCCTGTTTGCCGTGCGCGGCCACGTCTGGTGGCATTTCGCGGTGGCCATGGCCGTTGCCAATGTGGTGGGCAGCCTGGCGGGCACCCACATGGCGCTGCGGCATGGCGCGGGGTTTGTGCGCGTGGTGTTTATTTGCGTGGTGAGCGCGCTGATATTGAAGACGGGGTTTGACGCGTTTTTACGCTGAGCGGATTGATGTGCCGCTTGTCAACAGCGGTAGTTTGCTAGATTAAACATAGCTACCTATGCAGTAATGACAATGGCTAGTGTGCTATTTTCCTCGGTTCTGAAAGCGCTGCAGGCGGTTTCGCAATAGCAGCGGCAGCAGCGGCCGTAGCCGCAGCAGTGACGGCGGTGGGGGTCGCTGCCGCTGTGTTGGTGGTTGCGCCAGACACCCCCACACCCGCTGGCCAAGGCATCTCTGCCACCAACCGCGGTTTGCCAATGGGCACAGGTGCCTTGGCAATTTGAACCGCCTCCAGATCTTCTTCGCTGGGGTATTGGCCTTTGAGCCAGAAGTCAAACACGCGGCGCGCAATGGGGGCTGAATTGGCTCCGCCGAAGCCGGAGTTCTCCACCACCAGGGCCAGTGCGATTTGCGGGTTGTCGGCGGGTGCAAACGCCATGTACAGCGCGTGGTCCCGGTACCGCTCGGCTACTTTGGAGGCGTCGTATTTTTCGTTTTTCTTGATCTGGATCACCTGCGCCGTGCCCGTCTTGCCAGCGCTGGTATAGCTGGCGCCGCGAAACGCCGCAGCGCCTGTGCCCTCGATGTTCACGCCGACCATCGCATCGCGGATCACCGCAATGTTGGCGGGCTTGGCAATCAGCTCGCCTGCCACGTGGTTCGTTGAGGTGGGTGCGCGCGTCATGATGTCGGTCACCTGGCGCACCAGGTGTGGCTTCATCTTGACGCCGGCATTGGCCAGTGTGGCTGTGGCTGACGCCAGTTGCAGCATGGTGAAGTTGTTGTAACCCTGGCCGATGCCCAGCGAGATGGTCTCACCCGCATACCACTTTTGCTGCTCAGCGCTTTTGTAGGCTTTGCGTTTCCAGGCCGTGGAGGGCAGCAGGCCGCGCACCTCGCCAAAAATGTCGATGCCAGTGAGATCGCCAAAACCAAAGCGCTGCATCTGTTCATGAATCAGGTCAACGCCCATGTCGTTGGCCAGCGTGTAGTAGTAGGTATCGCAGGACTGCACGATGGAGCGGTACATGTTGACGGTGCCGTGGCCGCCCTCTTTGTCGTCGCGGAAGCGGTGGCCGCCCAGCATGAAAAACCCTGGGTCTGAAATGGTTTGCTCGGGCGTGCGGGTGCCAGTCTCCAGCGCCGCCAGTGCCATGAACGGCTTGTAGGTGGAACCGGGCGGGTAGGTGCCCCGCAGCGCGCGGTTCAGCAGCGGTTTGTCGGGCGACTCGTTGAGCGACTGCCAGCTTTCGGAGTCAATGCCTTCGACGAACAGGTTGGGATCAAACGTGGGCTTGCTGACAAACGCCAGGATCTCACCCGTCTTGGGGTCCAGCGCCACCAGCGCGCCGCGCCGCTCGCCAAACAGGTCTTCCACCATTTTCTGCAGCTTGATGTCGATGGACAGCATCACCGTGTTGCCTGGGCTGGACGGGCTGCTGGCCAGTTTGCGCATGGGCCGCCCGCCGGCGGATGTTTCTACCGAATCCACGCCCGTGGTGCCGTGCAACTGCGCCTCAAAGCTTTGCTCCACGCCCAGCTTGCCAATGTAGTCGGTGCCCCGGTAGTTGGTCTGCTCTTCATCGGGCCAGTCTTCCATGGCTTTTTTCTCGGCCTGGTTGATGCGGCCAATGTAGCCAATCACATGGCTGGCCAGTTCGCCATAGGGGTAGGTGCGAAACAGCCGCGCCTTGATCTCCACGCCAGGAAAGCGAAACCGCTGCGCTGCAAATTTGGCCACTTCTTCGTCAGACAGGCGGGTGCGGATGGGCAGCGACTCGAAACTTTTGGATTCTTCTGTCAGCTTTTTAAAACGCCGCCGGTCACGCGCCGT
>JAYVNK010000023.1:0-7624 GCA_043758475.1 Comamonadaceae bacterium
AAAAAAATGACCTACAAAGCCCCCGTCAAAGACATGCTGTTCAACATCCAGCATCTGGCCCGCATCGACCAGATTGCCGCGCTGCCAGGTTTTGAAGACGCTGGGCTGGAGACCGCCCAGGCGGTGCTGGAAGAAGCCGCCAAATTCAATGAGGGCGTGCTGAGCCCGCTCAACTGGGAAGGCGACAAAAACCCGTCAAGCTGGAAAGACGGTGTGGTGACCACGACGCCCGGTTTCAAAGCGGCGTTCAAAGCATTTGCCGAAGGCGGCTGGCAGGGCTTGCAGCACCCGGCCCAGTACGGTGGCCAGGGCCTGCCCAAGACCATTGGCGCGGCCTGCATTGAGATGGTGAACAGCGCCAACATGAGTTTTGCGTTGTGTCCGCTGCTGAGCGATGGCGCGATCGAGGCGCTGCTGACTGCGGGCTCTGACGAACTGAAGGCCACGTATCTGGAGAACCTGGTGAGCGGCAAATGGACCGGCACCATGAACCTCACCGAACCCCAGGCTGGCAGTGACCTGGCCATGGTACGCAGCCGGGCCGAGCCACAAGCCGATGGCACTTACAAGGTCTTTGGCACCAAAATTTTCATCACCTATGGCGAACACGACATGGCCGAGAACATCGTCCACCTGGTGCTGGCGCGGGTTGCAGGAGCACCCGAAGGCGTGAAGGGCATCAGCCTGTTTGTGGTGCCGAAGTTCATGGTCAACAAGGACGGGACACTGGGCGCGCGCAACGATGTGCATTGTGTGAGCATTGAACACAAACTGGGCATCAAGGCGTCCCCTACCGCCGTGCTGCAATACGGCGACAAGGGCGGGGCGGTGGGCTACCTCGTCGGCCAGGAAAACCGCGGCCTGGAGTACATGTTCATCATGATGAACGCCGCCCGCTACGCCGTGGGTGTGCAGGGCATCGCCATTGCCGAGCGCGCCTACCAGAAGGCGGCTGCGTTTGCGCGCGACCGCGTGCAGAGCCGCCCTGTGGATGGTTCCCTCAACGCCAGTGCGCCCATCATCCACCACCCGGACGTGCGCCGCATGCTCATGACGATGCGCGCTTACACCGAGGGCTGCCGGGCGATGTCGAGCGTGGCTGCTGCCGCGTATGACGCAGCCCACCACCACCCCGATGCGGACGTGCGCAAGCAGAACGCGGCCTTCTACGAATACATGGTGCCACTGGTCAAAGGCTATAGCACAGAAATGAGCCTGGACGTGGCGTCTCTGGGCGTTCAGGTGCATGGCGGCATGGGGTTCATTGAAGAAACAGGCGCTGCCCAGTACCTGCGGGATGCCAAAATTTTGACCATCTACGAAGGCACCACCGCGATTCAGGCCAACGACCTGGTGGGCCGCAAAACCGCGCGTGATGGTGGCCAGACTCCCAAGGCGATTGCCGTCCAGATTGAAACCACCGAAGCCGAATTGCTCAAAAATGGCAGTGCTGATGCCGTGGCCGTTGCCAAACGCCTCAGGGCTGCACGCGAGGCTTTTGTGGATGTGGTGAACTTCGTTGTCGATGGCATGGCGAGGCCCCCCGCAGGTGCGACAAAAGCCTCGCCCAACGCCGTGTTCGCGGGCAGCGTGCCCTACCTCATGCTGGCAGGCAACCTGATGGCCGGCTGGCAACTGGCGCGCGCGCTGCTGGTGGCGCAAGACGAACTCAAAGCGGGTGTGGACGCGTCTTTCATGAAGGCGAAAATCATCACCGCCCGCTTTTATGCCGACCACCTTCTGTCCAAGGCGCCCGGGATGCGCGACAGCATAGTGGAAGGCGCAGACAGCGTGATGGCGATGGCGCTTGAAGCGTTCTAGACTTTTTTGCAGTGCGACTTAGTGGCGGTAAAATGCTATTTTCGTAATAGCTACTCATGCACTGTGGACGGGGGCTACAGCCTGTTTTCTCTGTTTTTACACGTTTTTACCCGTTTTGACTGCTTTCGCCCCCCGTTTTAGTCGATTGCCATGCCTGAAACCGCCGATCAATGCCTTTTGACCCTTTTCGATGTATTTTTCGACGTTTTTGACCTCCACGGAGACCCCATGTCCAAGCTACCCGCGCCGCTGAACAACCTTCCCCTGCCCATCATCGGCTCCCCGTTGTTCATCATCAGCAACCCAAAAATGGTGATTGCGCAGTGCATCTCTGGCGTGGTGGGTTCCATGCCCGCGCTCAACGCGCGCCCGGCCGAGCAGCTCGAAGAGTGGCTGATTGAAATTACGCAAGCGCTGGCCGCCTACAACAAGGCCCACCCCAACAAACCCGCCGCGCCGTTTGCCATCAACCAGATCGTGCACAAAAGCAACGACCGCCTGGCCCACGACATGGCGATGTGCGTCAAATACAAGGTGCCGATCATCATCACCAGCCTGGGCGCACGCGAAGACATCAACGCCGCTGCCCACAGCTACGGTGGCGTGGTGCTGCACGACATCATCAACAACAAACATGCCCGCAAAGCGATTGAGAAGGGCGCTGACGGTCTGATTGCCGTGGCCGCAGGGGCAGGGGGCCACGCCGGTGTGAAAAGCCCGTTTGCGCTGATCCAGGAAATCCGCCAATGGTTTGACGGCCCCATTGCCCTGTCGGGCGCCATATCAACCGGTGACGCCGTGCTGGCCGCCCAGGCCATGGGTGCTGATTTCGCCTACATTGGCTCAGCGTTCATCGCCACTGAAGAAGCCCGCGCCTCAGACGCCTACAAGCAGTCCATTGTGGACAGCGACTCCGACGACATCGTCTACAGCAACCTGTTCACCGGTGTGCACGGCAACTACCTGGCCCCCAGCATCCGCAGCGCCGGCATGGACCCCGACAACCTGCCCGATGGCGATGTCAAGACCATGAACTTCGCTGGCGGCGAGGGTTCCAAATCCAAGGCATGGAAAGACATCTGGGGCTGTGGCCAAGGCATTGGCAGCGTGAGCAAGGTGCAATCGACAGCCGACTACGTGGCGCAACTGAAACGCGAGTACGGCGTGGCGCGCCGGCGGGTGGCTGAACGCGACTACGCCTGAGCCGTGCTGCCTGCGCTTGTTTCCCATCGCACTGCAAGAGAAGCAGCCGCAGGCGCAAGCCTTGGCTGATGTTCTGCCCTGGCTGGCACTGGCGCTGGCCGTCGTCAATGTGCTGCTTCTGGTCTGGCTGCTGCTGCGCAAGCCCGACGCCACCGCTGCCGAACAAGCCCAACAAGCCCGCTCTGAGCTGCTGACGTCGCTGCAAAGCGGCAACGACCGCCTGGAGCGCGAGCTGCGCCGCGAGATCAGTGACACATCGCGCGGGGGCCGCCAGGAGCTGGCGCAGTCATTCGCCACCTTCCAGCAGACGCTGGTGGGCCAGAGCGCTGAGGCCACGCGCACCCAAAACACGCAGATTGACGCGTTTGGCCAGCAGCTCGCGCTGCTGCAAAAAACGCTGGCAGACACGCTCGCCAACCAGCTTTCGGGTTTGAGCGAATCCAACGCGCGGCGCATGAATGAGGTGCGAGAGACGCTGGATGCGCAGCTGGCCCAACTGCAAACCAGCAATGCAGCCAAACTGGACGAAATGCGCGCCACCGTCGATGAAAAGCTGCAAACCACGCTTCAAGCGCGCCTGGGCGAAAGCTTCAAACAGGTGGCCGACCGGCTGGAGCAGGTGCACAAAGGGCTGGGCGAAATGCAGACGCTGGCGCAGGGCGTGGGCGATCTCAAGCACCTGCTGACCAATGTCAAAACACGCGGCATTTTTGGCGAAGCGCAACTGGCCGCGCTGCTGGAACAGGTGTTTGTGCCAGACCAGTATTCGGCGCAAATCGCGACCCGGCCAGGCAGCAAAAATGTGTGCGATTTCGCCATCAAGCTGCCGGGCAAGTCAGACGATGGCCAGCCGCTGTGGCTGCCGGTTGACGCGAAATTTCCCAATGAAGACTACGAGCGTTTGCTCGATGCCCAGGGCCGTGCCGATGGGGCGGGAGCGGAGGCGGCAGGCAAAGCGCTGGAGGCGCGCATTCGGCTGGAGGCCAAGTCGATTGCCGAGAAATACGTGGAGCCGCCTTTCACCACCGATTTCGCCATCCTGTTTTTGCCCACCGAGGGCCTGTACGCCGAGGTGCTGCGCCGCCCTGGCTTGATGGAGGCCTTGCAGCGCGAGCACCGCATCACGCTGGCCGGGCCCACCACGCTGCTGGCGATGCTGAGTTCGCTGCAAATGGGTTTTCGCACGCTGGCTTTGGAAAAGCGTTCCAGCGAGGTGTGGCAGGTGCTGGGTGCGGTCAAAACCGAGTTTGGCAAATTTGGCGATGTGCTGGCCCGTGTCAAATCGCAGACCGAAGGCGTGCTCAACACCCTGGGCCAGGCCGAGACGCGCAGCCGCGCCATGGGCCGTGTGCTGCGGCAAGTAGAGGCCCTGCCCGATGCCCGCGCGCAGGCCTTGCTGCCGCAGGACAACGGCACTGCCGACGACTTGAGAGACAGCGGGCAGCGGACAGGATGACCGCTCAGACCGCAAGCGCCCCCGCCCAGCGATTCGAGCTGGCGCGCCTGATTGCCGGGCAAATCTGCCTTCACGCCTGCATGGCGGGCATGCGGATGGCCGCGCCCTTGCTGGCCCTGCGAGAGGGCTTCAGCCCGCTGGCCGTGGGCGTGCTGTTGGCGCTGTTTGCGTTGACCCAGGTGTTTCTCTCGCTGCCCGCAGGCCGGTTTGCCGACCGGTACGGCTTGAAGCGGCCGGTAGGCTGGGCCGTTGTGGCAGCGGCTCTGGGCGCTGGCATGGCGGTTGCGTTCCCGGTTTTTGCAGTGCTGTGCGTCAGCGCCATGTTGACCGGTGGCGCCGCAGGTTCTGCGTTGATCGCCCTGCAGCGCCATGTGGGCCGCGCGGCGAGCAATTCGGTGGAACTCAAAAAGCTGTTTAGCTGGCTGGCCATTGGCCCGGCGGTGTCCAACTTTGTCGGGCCGTTGACTGCGGGCCTGTTGATCGACCACGCGGGCGTCTGGCTGGGGGGCCAGGCGGCGGATGTCAATGGCTTTCGCGGCGCTTTCCTGCTGATGGCGTTGCTGCCGCTTTGCACCTGGTTTTGGGTGCGCCACACCGTGGAGTTGCCGCCAGTGGCGGGGCACGCCGATGCCAAAAAGGGCAATGCCTGGGAGCTGCTGCGCGAGCCCATGATGCGCCGCCTGATGCTGGTCAACTGGCTGCTGTCATCGTGCTGGGATGTGCACACCTTTGTGGTGCCAGTCATCGGGCACGAGCACGGTTTCAGCGCTTCGGTCATCGGCGCGATTCTGGGCGCGTTTGCGATTGCGGCCACGCTGGTGCGGGTGATCATGCCGTGGTTTGCATCGATCATTGTCGAACGCGTGGTAGTCACCATGGCCATGGCGGTCACGGCCGTGCTGTTTGCCGTCTACCCGTTGATGACCACGCCGCTGGCCATGGGCACCTGCTCGGTGCTGCTTGGCCTGGCGCTGGGAACGGTGCAGCCGATGATCATGAGCACGCTGCACCAGATCACGCCCGAAGCGCGCCACGGCCAGGCGCTGGGCCTGCGCATGATGGCGATCAATGGCTCCAGCGTGCTGATGCCAATGCTGTTTGGCACGGTGGGTGCCATCATCGGCGTGTCGTCGGTGTTCTGGTTTGTGGGCTTGGCGGTAGGCTTGGGTACACGCGGGGCGTGGCATCTGCGGCCTGTCGCGCCGCAGGCGTCACCCGCTACAGCCCGTAAAACAGCCGAATAGCGTCCCAAGCCTCCTGTGGCTCATCCACGTAGGTGAATAGCTTCAGGTCCTCGGGCGAAATGGCACCTTCTTCCACCAGCACGTCAAAGTTAAGCAGACGCTTCCAGTAATCGGTGCCAAACAGCACGATCGGCACCGGCTTGGCCTTGCGGGTCTGCACCAGGGTGATGACTTCAAACAGCTCGTCGAGCGTGCCAAACCCGCCGGGGAAGGCCACCAGCGCCTTGGCACGCATCATGAAATGCATTTTGCGGATGGCAAAGTAATGGAACTTGAAGCTCAAGGACGGCGTGACATATGGGTTGGCCGACTGCTCAAACGGCAGCGCGATATTCAGCCCGATGGTCGGCGCACCCATCTCGTGCGCGCCTCGGTTTGCCGCTTCCATGATGCCAGGGCCACCACCGGTGCAGATGGTCATGCGCTCCTTGGGTGGCTTGCGCGCGCTGTGGCCCGCCACCAGGCGCGAAAACAGCCGTGCATTGTCGTAATGCACCGCATTGCGCACCGCCCGTTGCGCTAACTCAATCACCACCCTATCGCCGCTGGCTAGCGCGCGTTCCTGCCGCGCGTTAGCCTCTTCAGGCGAGGGGAAGCGGGCGCTGCCAAATACGACGACGGTGCTTTCAATCCCTTGCGCCGTCTGCTCCAAGTCGGGCTTGAGCATCTCCAGCTGCATGCGGATCCCCCGCGTTTCCCGTCGCAGCAAGAACTCTGGGTCTGAAAACGCCAGTCGGTAAGCGTTGGCCTCCAGCAGGTTGCCTTGCTCTGCATGGTTTTGCAGATCAGCCCAGGCATCGGCCAGGCGCTGCACGGAGACGTTTTCGGTGAGGTTTTGGGTGTTTTCCATGGGGGTATTTTGCAGCAAGGATATTCATCGGGCACTCTTTTTGGCGGGGCACCACTTACCCTGTTCCCTTGAAGCATGCACAATGCTGTTTTAAACCATTTTCGAGTGAGTTGTTATGGCATCCCGGCCAAACGTCGTGATCATCGGAGGCGGCATCGGCGGCTTGTTTGCCGCCAATGCGCTGATCGGGCAGGGAATACGCGTTTCAGTTTATGAACAGGCATCTGCACTGGGCGAGGTCGGCGCTGGTGTTTATCTGACGCCGAATGCTGTGCGCCACCTGGAGCGTGTAGGTCTCGGCCCCGCCGTCGAGAAATGGGGCGCGCGAGTCGGCGAAGGCTCCTGGTACTTCCGCCACGACGGCACACGGGTCGCGCCGGTGCAGGTGACCGACGCCTCAGGCTGGAACGCGAACTTTGGCATGCACCGCGCCGACTTCGTCGATTTCCTTTCTACCAACCTGCCTGCCGGTATCGTCCACACCGGCCACCGCGCCGTTGGCTTCGAGCAGAACGGCGACACGGCACGCGTCAAATTTGCTGACGGCAGCACCGTCGAGGCTGATGCAGTGGTTGCCGCTGACGGCATCCACTCCGAACTGCGGCCATTCGTCTTTCCTCCCTCCAAGCCCGTGTTTCACGGCACGATCTCTTACCGGGGCCTGATCCCGCGCGAGCGCCTGCCAGATTGGCCGATGGACCGCTGGCTCATGTGGATGGGTCCATCCAGGCATTTTCTGGTGTTCCCGGTTCGCTACGGCAGGATGGTCAACTATGTCGGCTTCGTGCCGGCCGGCGAGGAAATGAAGGAATCGTGGTCCGCGCCTGGCGATCCAGCGGTGCTGCGCCGCGAGTTCGAAGGCTGGGACCCGCGCATCGGCAAGTTGCTGGAACAGGTCAACAAAACATTTCGCTGGGCGCTCTACGACCGTGAACCGTTACCGACCTGGACCAAAGGCCGGCTGACGCTGCTGGGAGACGCGGCGCATCCCATGCTCCCGCATCTCGGTCAGGGTGCCAATCAGTCGATTGAGGACGGCATGGCGCTGGC
>JAYVNK010000024.1:0-7570 GCA_043758475.1 Comamonadaceae bacterium
GTACTGCAAGCCTGGGACGCGTCATCAGGCGGGGCGATCCAGGTGGACGGCAAGATGGTGGACCGCCCGGTTGTGCTCAAGGCGCAGCGCATTGTGGCCAATGCGGCGTTGCCGCCCTGAGCGGTAGCGCCCCGCCGCCCTGTCAGCCCGCAGCTTCACTTTCTCGCGATAGATTGAGGTCCAACCGCGCCATGTCCGCCACCATCATCGATTCCAAAATAGTCGGTGACATGTTCAGCGAGGCCGCCATGCGCCAGTTCTGGTCGGACGAAAACCGCACCGCCAAGTACCTCGACATTGAACGCGCACTGGCCAAGGTGCAGTAAATTCAACTTGGCCGGGCTGGAAGTCGATGCCGACCAGATGCAGCGCAATGTGACCGGGATTTGGGGTGGAATGCGCGCGGCATTTTGGTTGCCTCGGATAAAAAAATCGCGACCACCGCGTCGCACCAATATTTTCGACCCCGCGTGTGCTTGCACCCCAAAACCGCAGCACATTGCGCTGCCACCGTGACGGGCTCCCCCAGCGTCAAGCAAGTCACGAGGCCCGCCGTGACACATCTTGACCATGGCATGAAATCACCACACCCTGCTATCCTGCAATTCAGCCACACAAACGGGCGCACGATCACACGCCATGAACTACACCTTCGCCTCGGCCACCATATTGCTGATCCTGATCACCGATCCGTTTGGCAATATTCCGATTTTTGCCAACGCACTCAAAAACGTAGCGCCAGCGCGCCGCCCGCTGGTGATCGTGCGCGAGGTGCTGATTGCTTTTGCGCTGCTGCTGACCTTCATGTTTGTGGGCGACGGCTTTCTGCGGGTGATGAATTTGAGCCCGCTGTCGCTGCAGATTGCAGGGGGCGTGATCCTGTTTTTGATCGCCCTGCGCATGATCTTCCGGCCGCCTGCCGCCGATGAATCGGCAGACCCGCAAGGCGAGCCGCTGATTGTGCCGCTGGCCATTCCCGCGATTGCCGGGCCGTCCGCGCTGGCCACCGTCATGCTGCTGGTCAGCCAGGCGCCCGAGCGCCGATGGGAATGGATTGCCGCATTGAGCGTGACCATGGCCGTGTGCGCCATCGTGCTGTTGCTGGCCGAGCGCATCCAGCGCGTGCTGGGGGAGCGCTTCATCATCGCCGTGGAACGGCTGATGGGCCTGATTCTGGTGGCGGTGGCGGTGGAGATGCTACTGCGCGGGTTCAAGACGTTTGCGCAGCAGTTGGGGCAAGGGTGACAATAGTTGCTTGGCCTCACATGTTGTGCCGATATTTTTCGAATATGCTATTTAATATATAGCTATATATGCACACTGGACAAGGGCTATAGGCTATTTTGACACTGAAACTGAACAAAACTGGCGCTAATTCGATCCAAACACTGACAAGGAGCAAACTCATGTCATCCCATCATCCCGCACGCACCCTCAGCCGCCGCGCCGCCAGCGTTGCCTTGATCGCATCACCGTACCTGTGGCTGGGCACCCGCGCGCAGGCCCAAGCCGCGCGCCGGTTAACGCCGTCACAAACCGAAGGCCCGTTCTACCCGGTCAAACTGCCCAAAGATTCTGACTACGACTTGCTGCGCAACGGCACGCTGGACTACGCCGCCGGTCAAGCCGTGTGGGTGCAGGGCAACGTGACGGACATTGAAGGCAAACCAGTGGTCGGTGCGCAGGTGGAAATCTGGCAGGCTGACCAGGCCGGCCACTACGACCACCCCGGCGACGGCAGCCGCGCCGACCCCGCGTTTCAGGGTTTTGGGCGCGTGGTGGTGGGCGCAGACGGCAGCTACCGCTTTCGCACCATCCGCCCCGTGCCGTATACAGGGCGTGCGCCGCATATCCACTTCAAGGTCAAGCTTGGGAGCCGTGAATTGCTGACCACGCAGCTCTATGTGGAAGGCGATGCTGGCAATGTGCGTGACGGCATCTGGCGGCGCATGGGGGAGGCGGACCGCGCGGCGGTGACAGCGGCGTTCAAGCCTGGCAGCGATGGTTTACTGGCGGAATTTCCGATTGTGGTGCGGGCTTGACCGGGCGTAGAGCGCTGGCATGTTGCGCCAGGCTTGACATTGCGCGCCTCTGCGGCGACAAACCGGGTCCGGGTCCATGCAAAGGTGGTTTGCGGACCGGCTGGACAGAAGCAATTTGATTAACTCAAGCGAATGAGTAAAATAACTCAACCGATTGAGTTATTTATGCCCACCGAAATCCGCCGCAGCGTTCTGCATGATTTTGTCACCCGCCTTCAGGAGCCACGCCGCTTTTTGCAGGTGGTGGCCGGGCCGCGCCAGGTGGGCAAAACCACCCTGGTGCGCCAGGCGCTTGCCGGGCTGGCCCAGCGCTCCGGCAAACCCCTTGCGCAGCACAGCGTAAGCGCCGACAACCCTGGCTTGGTGGGCGGCAGTTGGCTGCAGGCGCAGTGGGAAGTGGCGCGCGCACTGGCAGCCCAGGCCGGTGCCTGTGTGCTGGCGCTGGACGAGGTGCAAAAGCTGCCGGGCTGGACAGAAGAAGTCAAACGACTGTGGGACGAAGACACCCGCACCGGGCGCGATGTGCGCGCGGTGGTGCTGGGCTCTGCGCCCCTGCTGATTGCGCGCGGCCTGACCGAGAGCATGGCCGGGCGGTTCGAGATGACGCGCCTGGGCCATTGGCGTTTTGCAGAAATGCGCGACGCCTTTGGCTTTACCCTGGACCAGTTCATTTTTTATGGTGGGTACCCCGGCACCGCCAGCCTGATCGGCCAGCCCCAGCGCTGGGCCGCCTATGTGCGCGACGCCCTGATTGAAACCACCATCAGCAAAGACGTGCTGCTGATGAGCCCGGTGCAAAAGCCAGCCCTGCTGCGCCGGGTGTTTGACCTGGCTTGCCGCTACAGCGGGCAGGAGCTGAGCTACCAAAAAATGCTGGGCCAGCTGACCGACGCAGGCAACAGCACTACCCTGGCCCACTACCTGCATTTGCTGGAGGGCGCAGGCATGGTGTGCGGCCTGCAAAAGTTTGCGGGCCAGGCCGTGCGCCAGCGTGGCTCCAGCCCCAAGCTGCAGGTGTTCAATACCGCGCTCATGGGCGCCATTGCCACCACCGAGGGGTTTGACTTTGCGCGCCTGCGTGCCACGCCCGAGCTGTGGGGACGCATTACCGAAAGCGCCGTAGGCGCAGAGCTGCTGGCCCGCAACCTGGAGCACAGCAGCACCCAGCCACTCATCCACTACTGGCGCGACGGCACCCACGAGGTGGACTACGTGCTGCGCCACCAGGGCGAGCTGTTCGCCTTTGAAGTGAAAAGCGGCGCCAACCCAGGCAACACCCGCGGACTTGACGCATTTTGCAAAGTCAACCCGCGCTGCAGGCCGCTGGTGCTGGGCACGGGTGGGTTGCCGCTGCAAGCATGGTTTGAGCAGCCGTAAGCTTGCAACCAGCCAACCGCTGGGCAAGCATGCCCGGAGGGATCACCCCAGCTCAACCACCTTCTGCTCAATCGCCCCAAACACGCTCTGCCCATCTTTGCCTTTGGCCTCAATGCGGATGGTGTCGCCAAACTTCATGTAATCGGTGGCGGGCTTGCCGTCCAGAATGGTTTCTATCGCACGCTTTTCTGCAATGCAGCTATAGCCGTTGACCCAGTCTTTTTTGCCATTTTTCTCGACCGCGCGGTTGCTGATGGTGCCGCTGCCGATGATGCTGCCGGCGCGCACGTTGCGGGTTTTGCACAGGTGGGCGATGAGCTGGCCAAAGTGGAACGTCATCTCCTTGCCAGCGTCGCACAGGCCTACCTTGCGGCCATTCCAGGCGCTTTGCACGGAGAGGCTGGCGCGGCCGGTGTCCCACGCTTCACCAATTTCGTCCAGCGTCACGGCGACCGGGCTGAAGGCGGTGGCGGGCTTGCTTTGCAGAAAGCCGAAACTTTTGGCCAGCTCATCGGGGACGAGGTGGCGCAGGCTCCAGTCGTTGGCCAGCATGATGAGGCGGATGCCATCCAGCGCGCGCTCAGGTGCAGAGCGCATGGGGATGTCGCCGGTGATGACGGCCAGCTCGGCCTCAAAGTCGATGCCCCAGGCTTCATCGGCGCAGGGCACGTCGTCGCACGGGCCTAAAAAATCGTCGCTGCCGCCCTGGTACATCAGCGGCTCGGTGTAGTAGTTGGCGGGCACTTCGGCATGGCGTGCCAGGCGCACCAGTTCCACATGGTTGATGTAGGCCGAGCCGTCGGCCCACTGGTAGGCGCGCGGCAGCGGGGCCATGCACATTTTGGGATCGAACGGGAAGGCGTGGCGCGCCAGGCCTGTGCTGGATGGGCTGCTGTTGGAACCGTCTGGGCCCGAGCGGTTCAGGCTGTCATACAGGTCCTGCAACTGGGGCGAGATGAAGTTCCAGTCGTCAAGCACCTGCTGCATTCGGTCGGCAATGCCGGTCGCATAATGGGCAAGCTTGAGGTCGCGTGAGACGACGACCAGCTGGCCGTCACGCGATCCGTCTTTGTAGGTGGCAAGTTTCATGGGGCGGTGTTTTCTGTCAACTTGAATGGCTTGATGTGAGTTACGTATAGTTAAATTCATTGTACTAATCAGAATTTACAAAACCTCGCTTCATGGCCGTCAAGCTGATCAAAACCCGCGCAGGCATCCAGTCCGTCGAAGTCGGCTTTGCCTTGCTGGACGTGCTGGCCCGCGCTACAGGGCCGCTGATGCTGCGCGACCTGGCTGCCCGAGCGGGCATGAGCGCGGCCAAAGCGCACCGCTATCTGGTGAGTTTTCAGCGGCTGGGGCTGGTGGTGCAGGATGCGTCCACCACGTATTACGATCTGGGCCCGGCGGCACTCAAGTTAGGGCTTGCTTCGCTGTCAAGGCTTGACGCAGTTAAGCTGGCGCGGGAGCGCGTTGGCCCGCTGATGCTGCAAATCGGCCACACGCTGGCGCTGGCGGTGTGGGGCAACCGGGGGCCGACGATTGTGCATTGGGAAGAGTCGCCGCAGGCCGTCACCGTGAACCTGCGCCTGGGCGATGTGATGCCGCTGCTCTCCAGCGCCACAGGCCGCTGCTTTGCCGCGCATGTGTCCAGGGAAGCGATTGCGCCGCTGCTGGCCGACGAGCTGGCGCAGGCCCGTCAGCAAGGCCGCGCCGACCTGCCACGTACCGCGCCCGAGCTTGAGAAAATCCTGAAAGAAGTGCGCGACCGGGGCTTGGCACGCGTGGTGGACACGCTGCTGCCCGGCGTGTGCGGCTTTTGCGCGCCGGTGTTTGATTTTGACGGCCACATGGTGCTGGGGCTGTTGGCGATGGGCTCGGCCCCGGCGTTTGATGTGGCGTGGGATGGCGCGGTGGCCATGCGCCTGCGGGCGGCGGCGGCAGCGCTGTCGGACGACTTGGGTAACAGCTCCGCGAGCGGCACCGCCCACGCGGCCGGCCTTGAGGCCGTCAGCGCGCCTGGAGGCATGGCAGCTTGAGCGATCCAGGCAGCAAGCAAGCGTCTGCCATGCCCGTCAAGACACTGGCGGCGCTCACGTGGGCGGTGCTGCTGGCCCATGCGCTGGTGCTGCAAGGCACGTCTTTGTCGCTGCGCGCCAGTGACAACAAGGTCACGCGGGCCTTCACCACGCGCGTGATTGAGATCAAACCGGCTGCGCCGCCAGGCAGCGAACAGCCCGCCGCGACGGCGGTGCCCACGCCTGCCAAGCTGCCCGGAAAAGAGGCCGTCAAGCGGCCCAAAAAGCCCGCCAACCGCCCCAGTGCCGACGCCACGGCTGAGTTGGCCAAAAGCACCAATTCAAGCCAGAATTCGGAGAAAAATCAGGTTGTAGCCCCCGTCCCCTATGCAGGAGAAGCTATAAATACCGAAGCAATCGAGTCGGCCACGTCAGCCGCTGTTGTAGGTCCGGCGCCAGTGCCTGACTTGCCCGCGTCGGCAGCCAGCAGCGCTCAGGCACCTGGATTGGCTGCGGCGCAATCGCCCGTGCTGCAAGCGTCGCAAGCGTCCGCAGCGGCATCACCAACAGCCGCAAACAGCGCGTCTGCCACAGCCTACACCGTGCCCGGCTCGGTCCGGCTTAAATACAGCGTGACGGGCGGCAAAGGCAACCTCAGCTACACGGCGGGTGCCGAGTTGCTGTGGCTGCAAGACGGCAGCACCTACGAGGCGCGGCTGAAGGTGGGTGCTTTCCTGATTGGATCACGCCAGTTCACCAGCACCGGGCGCATGACCGCCGACGGGCTGGCACCGCTGCGCTACGCCGACAAGACCCGCACCGAAGTGGCCGCCCATTTTGACCGCGACCGCCAGCGCGTCACCTTCAGCGCCAACACGCCCGAGGCGCCCCTGCAAAGCGGCGCGCAGGACCGTGTGAGCGTGTTCGTGCAACTGGGCTCGATGATTGCAGGCGAGCCCGCAAAATACCCTGCAGGCACCACCATCAGCCTGCAAATCATTGGCCCGCGCGCCACCGAAGTCTGGGTCGTCACGGTGGACGGCGAGGAGAAACTCAATCTGCCCGGCGGCGAGCTGAGCGCATTGAAACTGACGCGCGGCATCAGCCGCGACTTTGACGTGAAGACCGAGTTCTGGCTGGCGCCCACGCTGGGGTACTTGCCCGCGCGCATCCGCTTTACCCAAGCCAACGGCGACTATTTGGACCAGGCCTGGCGCGCTACCGAGGCGCCATGACCTTGAGGCCGGCCAGTCTCCTTGGGCACCTTGCCCCTTTTTGCGCAGCATTAAACAAGGCCCTGTGTCGCTATCCCGCCCAAAACCCTGATACGCTTGCAGCAACGACTTGAATTTCCGCAGAAGGCGGCCATGTGATTGAAGACACAAGCCACACTTGCGGACCCAACCCACACAATGCACACGCTCTACGACTCTGACACCTACTCTGTAACGCACATGCTGGCCAACGCGGTGGTGGCCGACGCCAGTGTAGCTGTCCCCGTGTTGAACGTGCCCGTGCTGGCGCGCCACGGTTTTGAAATTGTGGACAAGCGCTCTGGCAAAGAGGTCTATCTTGACGGCTCATGGGCCGAGCTGTTTCAAATGCACATCTCGGCCTGGCAACTCAAAACCCCGACCCAGGAAGAAGTGGAAGACACGCTGGAGCAGTACGCCGAGCTGGCGCAGAACCCGGTGGTGGTGCATTGACCCCTTCGGTGGTGCATTAACCCCTTCGGTGGTGCATTAACCACTTTAGTGGCGCGTGGACGGTGAAATCATCGCAGATCCTGATAAAAAAGGCCTGTAGCCCTTGTGGAATATGCATAGCTAGCTATTAAATATAGAGTAATCTTGCTGTGAAACGCACTGCCGCCTTTAGCGCGCTGATCTGCGCCATGGCACTGGCCGGATGCGCCGCCCGCTCTACCTCTGCCACCCACCATGCCACCGCTCCACCTGTCGCCGATGTGGCAGCACGCCTGCACGCCCTGCTGCCGCTGGACGCCCTGCTGCTGGGAGAGCAGCACGACGCACCCGACCACCAGCGCATTCACCGCGAGGTCATTGAAACCCTGGCCGCGCGCGGCGCGCTGGCCGGTGTGGTGCTGGAGATGGCGATGCAGGGCAACAGCACGGC